>CAYFQS010000001.1:0-38554 GCA_964345245.1 uncultured Planctomycetaceae bacterium
GGAGACCGACGCCCGTCCGAGGCCGGCCCCCCCCCCGCCGATCGCCGTACCGACGCCGTAACGCCGCGGCCCACCGCGCTTCCGCGAGGGCGGGATGGATCGCACGCGCCCGGCGCCCGCTGAAGCGGAGAGGCCCCGGAAGACCGCGGTGAGTCGCCGATCCGGACCTGCGCTGAAGCCCCGGTCCGGCTTGGCTTACTCCGGGCGTCTGGGCGATGGGATAGCGGGCGGCGAAGGCCATGACCAGCGTCGCGAGGGCGGCGGAGAGACACGTCGCGGTCATCACCGCGCCGAAGTCCATGCCGCTGTCGAAGCCGAACATCGTCCCGCTGAGAATAGCCGGCTGCACCACGATGATGTACGCCATGGTCAGAAACGTGGTGACGCCGGCGAGAACTTCGGTGCGAACGTTGGTGTGGTGTTCGGAGAGTCGAAAGATGCGCTCAAGCAAGGCGAATCGTCATTACCGTGCAATGGCGGAGAAGGTCAGAACTGCACGGGCAGCCCCTCGGCCTTCCACTTCTCGATCAGCAACTGGAACTCGGTCAGGGCGTCCGAGAGCCGGTCGGCCGCGTCTTCCAGCGAGTTGTACAGCGCCGGGTCGTCGAGCAGCTTGCCCAGCGTTCCCTCGCCCTGGCGGGCCGCGGCCAGCGCTCCCTCGAGCTCCTGCAGCGTGGCGCTGATATCGTCCGCCACGGCGACGTATCGCCGGCTCAGCGTGTCGAGCTTCTCCCGGATGTCGGCGCTGAGGGTCTTGACCTCCTCGTCGACGGTGGCGGTCATCGAGCGGGCGTTGGCGGCGGCGGCGCGGATGTCGGCCCGGAACTGCTCGTCGCCGACGATCTCCCTGAACCCCCGCACCACAGGGGCGAGCTCCTTCAATCGTTGATCGGCGCGGACGATGAGGGTGTAGATGTTGGGCTGGACACGGCCGGCCTCGATGTCCGCCGGGTCGGATCGCTCCAGCAGACCGTTTACTCTCCGGCCGATCTCGCGATACTCGTTGACGAACTGCTGCACGTCGCCGGCCACGTCGACAACCTTGTCCGCCGCGTCCGCGAAGCGCGAGAGCTGCTCGCGGAACTCGCTTCGAATCTGCTCGCCCAGCGAGGTCGCCCGGCCTTCCACCACGGCGCTGCCGTCTTTGGCGAGGTACTCGATGGGCTCGTCGGCTTCGGCCGGTTCGGTCTGGATCGACAGCGTGGCCCCGCCGCCGAGCGGGCCGACGGACGCGACCGCGTCGGCGCCGCTGGGCACCGCGACTTCAGCGCGGATCACCCCGATCACCTTCACGCCTTTCCGCGGGTCGTCCTGCAGCACGATGCGGTCGACATAGCCGATGTCGATGCCGTTGAGATTGATGCGGCTGCCGTCGGCCAGGCCGTTTGCCCGATCGAGCGGGAACGTGATCTCGTAGTTGTCTTTTACCCATCCGGGCACCTCGCCGAAAATGAAGATGAGATACCCCAGGCCGGCCAGGCCGACGATGGCGGTGAGCCCGACGAGGATGTTGCGGCTGCGCTCGGTCATGAGGAGTCACCGCCGAAGGGCTGGGCGGTTTCCGCGGCGATCTTCTCCAGTTCCCCTTCGTCCGCCTCGCCCCGGATGAATCGCCGCACCATCGGATTTTCCGAATTCTGAATCTCGTCCGGCGTGCCGTCGGCGATGATGCGGCCATCGTAGAGCATGACCAATCGGTCGGCAATCTTGTAGGCGCTGGCCATGTCGTGCGTTACCGCGATGCTCGTGACGTTCAGCTTCCGCTGCAGACGCAGAATGAGTTCGTTGATCACGTCGGCCCGGATCGGGTCGAGGCCGGTGGTCGGTTCGTCGTAAAGAATAAACCGCGGTTCGAGGGCGATCGCCCGGGCGAGGGCGATGCGCTTGCGCTGCCCGCCGCTGAGCTGAGCGGGCATCTTCCGCTCCATCCCGCCGAGCCCGACCAGCCGCAGCACCTGATCGCAGCGGTCGCGCTGCTCCTCGCCGCTCATCGGCGTGTGCTCGCCCAGCGGGAAGCAGACGTTCTCCGCCACCGTCATCGAATCGAACAGCGCGCCCATCTGGAAAAGGAAGCCGAACTGTGTGCGGACCTCGACGAACTCGGACTCGCTGAGCGTGTCCACGCGTTGATCATCAATATAGACTTCGCCCCGGTCCGGCCTCAGCAACCCCACGATGATCTTGAGCAGCACGCTCTTGCCCGTGCCCGACGGCCCGAGCACGACGGTGGTGCGGCTCTCGTGGAAATCAAGATCGATCCCCTCCAGCACCCGCAGCGAGCCGAAGGACTTGTGGATGCCCTTCAGGCGAATGATCGCGTCGGATTGTGCGTCGGCGGATGACATCCGCTTAGATCTTAGCACACGCGCCTCCTCCGAATCACAGCGCATCGGTTGGCCGCAACCCGACGGGGAGCGAACCCGTTGGCGGATTGCGAACGGCCGGTCACGCGCTGCCGCGCGGTCGCGACCAAACCCGGATCACTCGAAGAACTCGCGGATTGCGCCGGCGACTTCTTCCTGTTGCGTCGCGGTCAGGTCCGGATAGATCGGCAAACTCAGCACCTCGCGGCAGGCCCGCTCCGACTCCGGCAGGTCGCCCTCGCGGCAGCCGAGCTCGGCGAAGCACGGCTGAAGGTGCAGCGGGATCGGATAGTACACCCGGCAGCCGATCTCGACCTCCCGCAGGCAGGCGGCCAACTCATCGCGGCGATCGCTGCGGATCGTGTACTGGTTGTAGACGTGGAAGCAGCCCTCCGCGGCCTGCGGCAACTGGATCGGCAAACCCTCGAGCAGTTCGTGATACCGGCAGGCCCGCTCCCGGCGGGCGGCCGCGTACTCCTCCAGATGCCGCAGCTTGATGTTCAGCACCGCCGCCTGCATCGCGTCGAGACGGAAGTTCCCACCCACCATCGTATGCTGGTACTCGCCCGCCTCGCCGTGCAGGCGGAGACAGCGGATGCGCTCGGCCAGCGCCTCGTCATCGGTGGTGCACAGCCCCGCGTCGCCGAAGGCGCCGAGGTTCTTGGTCGGGTAGAAGCTGTGGGCGCCGAGATGTCCGAGCGATCCGGCCGGGCGATCGTGATAGCGGGCGCCGATGGCCTGGGCGGCGTCCTCGATCACCGTGATCCCGCGGACGCCGGCGAGACGGTTGATCTGGTCCATCTCGGCGCACTGGCCGAACAGGTGCACCGGGATCACCGCCCGGGTGCGGTCGGTCATCGCGGCGCCGGCCGCGTCAGGGTCGATATTGAACGTCGCCGGGTCGATGTCGACAAACACCGGCTTCGCCCCGACGCGGGCGACCACCCCCGCCGTGGCGAAGAAGGTGAACGACGGCACGATCACCTCGTCGCCCGGTCCGATGTCGAGGGCCATCAGGGCCACGAGCAGCGCGTCGGTCCCGCTCGAGACGCCCACCGCGTGTTTGACGCCGCAGTAGTTCGCGGTCGCGGCCTCGAAATCCAGCGCCGGCCGGCCGAGCACGAACCGCCCGGAGTCAACGATCTCTTCGATGGCGGCGAGCACTTCGCTGCGAATCGCCCCGTGCTGCCGCGACGTGTCCAGTAGGGGAACAGGCATGATCACAGGTTACCGGGCAACGCCGGTCAGTGGAAGGGACCGAGGCCCGGAAGAAGTGCTCCCCAAGCCCGGTCATGGTCGGCGGAGCGTCCGCGCCGCAGGCCTTGGCCGGGATTGCGTGCGCCTATTTCCGCTCGATGCGGGATTCGAGTTGTTGTGGTTGCCGCTGTTCCGTTTCGGCGGGCTGCCCGGCGGCGGCCCGTTGCCGGCGGTAATCGGCCATGCCCTCGGGCTCGGGAAAGGCGCGCTCGGGGTCGATGCCGATCGTCCCGGCCTGCTCGTAGAGCTGGGTCCTGATCCGGTCGTAGACCTTTCGCCGCAGTGAGCCGGGCGCGTTGTTCCACACCCGCGCCTTCTCGAGCGGATTGCGGGCGCCCGGCGGCAGGAGCATGTACCGCTGAAACGCGTCGGCCACCATCTGGTTGAACGGCGGCAGGCCCATCCGCCGACGCGGCGCGTTCGGCGTCGGGTCTTCCCACTTGCGGTCGTACCACGCGTGCAGGCGATCCGCCTGGGTGAACAGCCGATTGGCCAACTCCACCCGCCCGTTGCGCAGCCCTTCGTCGATCGCCTGGATGACAAAGTTGCTCACCGCGCTGCGGGCGTCGTCGAGCGAGCCGAGCTCTTCGGTCACCGCGCTGAGTACGAACTCATCGAGCGGCTGGGCGTAACGGGCCATGCGGTCGCCCCCCTCGCCGCTGTACATCTCCCGGACCCGGGCGTAGAGCTCCGACGCCTTCTCCTTGTTGCCGTAGAAATACGACAGCCGGATCGACCAGATGAGGAAGTTCTCATGCCCGGCCATGAAGCTCTCCGGCGCGGCGGACTCCTGCAGGTACTTTGTGGTCACCCGATCAGGCGTCTCGAAGAGCAACTTCTCGTAGGACTCGATGAACCGCGGGTCGGGAAGCTGGGAGTAGTAGCCGCTCACGGGGTCGAAGGTGACGTGGCCGTTGTGCGTCAGGGCCTGGGCGGCGTGGAGGGCCTGGCGGTAGTTATTCAGCAGGTCGAGGCCCTTGGTGTCCAGGTGGCGCAGTTTCTCGGACACCCGGTCGCCGAGGTAGGTCCAGTACATGCCGTGCGAGGCCGGATGACGCCAGTCGAGCGGGCCGATCTCCTCCATGAGCTCGAGCATGAATGACGGGTCCATGTGGTAGGTCTTGTGCAACACGCGGGCCCGCAGGAAGTTCATCAGGTCGGCACGGGTCTGCTCGATGTCGGCCCGCCGGAGCCAGTGGCGAAGCTCGTCGGCATGCTCGCCGGTGTCCAGGCGCTGGAGCACGCGGTCGACCATCGCGCCGTCGGCGGATCGCAACACCGCCCGGATGAACCCGAGCCGCTTGAGCAGCCGCACGTCCATCTTGAACCCGAGTGACCGGAACCTGTCCACCGACTCTTCCGCCTCGGGATGGTCGTCAAGGAACGCCTGGAGGGGATCGGCCTCGGAGTCTTCGCGGTCGGGGTCGACGTACTGTTCGTACATCTCGGCCACGGGGCGGAAGGCGTCAATGACCTGCTCGGTCGAGCCCGCGGGCGGCTGGTCGAGGATGCGGTGCCATTCCTCGGCCAGCTTCCGCTTGTAGTACCAGTGCATGTCGTCGGAGAACTGGCCGATCTTGTGGATGAAAATCCACGCCAGCTCCTTGTAGAGCTGGATGCTGAAGGGGTTGGTGGGGATGCCCTTCTCGCGAAGCAGGTCCACGCCGCTGCTCACCCACATCCACCGCTCCTCGGGGGTGTGGGTCATGACGGACATGTTGTAGGCCATGTCCCAGGCGCGGAAGGCCCAGACCTGGGGGAAGCGTGGCTGGAGGGTCGTGATCATCTCACTGAGCTGGCGGGCTTCGTAGAGCTTGCCCTCCTGCTTCATGTTGGTCACGCGGGCCCACAGCACGTCGACGGACAATCCGCGGAAGCTGCCGAGGGCGGCCTGGGTGAAGGCGATCTCCGGCGGCATGTTCTCCAGCACGTCCGGGTGCACGGTGATCTGGAGCGCTTCGCGTTGCTGGTTGATCGGATCAACCAGCAACGCCGCCCCCGTCAACGACACGACGCTGACGGCGAGGCAGAGCATGATGATGATACGGTTTCTGGAAGACATCGTTGGTTCGTCGATTCACACCTGCACGCGGGCGAGTTCGCGGACGCGGAAGATCAGCCAGCCCACCGTGAGCGTCAGGCCGGTCCACACCAGGCCGATCCACCCGAGACAGCGGGCCACGGTTAACCACGATACGAGCCGGCCCTCGACCACGTTCGTGATCACGTCGTACTGCCCGAACTGCCGCAGCGCGGTGACGAAGCTGTAGCCGAGCCATTTGACTGCGATTTCGAGGTAGGACACGTCGGGCGAGTTCGGGTTGCCGAAGTACTTGAGCGAGTCGAGGAAGTACTCGCTCATCGCCGCCCCGCCGAAGATGAGAAACGCGAGCATGCAGGCGACGGGGAACGAGAGGAACGTCGCGGTGGCCAGGCCGAGCATGGCCAGGAACATCAGCTTCACCGCGATCACGCCGAAGGCGCGGAGGAAGTTCGGCCCGAAACTGTCGACCTGGTAGAGCACCTCCAGCCCTTCCTTTTCGGGAAAGCTGATCGTTGAGCCGAGGTGCGCGTTCGGGTTCGATGGGTTGTAGTTGGCGATGGTGATCTCCAGCCGACCATCCTCGCCAATCGCCTGAACGGGGATGGGCATGACCTGGAACTGGTCGACGGGGCTGACGAAGGGCATGAGCCGACCATTGACCAGGGCGGTGACCCGGATCATGTTGTCGTCCGGCCGCTTCGAGGCATTGAGCTTGTAGCGAATCTGGACGAAATCGCCGTGATCCCGGGCGCGGTTGAGGTTCTCGAAGATGTAGGTTTCACGCTCGTAGGGACCGATGCTCCACCACTGCTTCCGGACGCGCTCGAGCACCTGGGCGCGGGCGCGTTCGAGTCCGAGTTGCTGCTGCAATTCGCGGGGCGGGGAAAGCACGCCCTGCTGGACCGCGGCCTCCTCGCCGAGGGAGAGGATATCGCCGGGGCTGTCCTGCATCATTTCCTCGAGCCGCTCCCGGGCGCGGACCTCGAAGGGTTGTGGCGGATGCGGGCGCTGGGCCACGCGGGCGGTGAGCACCTCCTCGCGGATCGCCCCGCGGTCATGGGCGTCGTTGGCCGGCAGACCGGTCAGGTAGAAGGTGGTGAATCCGTAGATCGCCAGCCCCACCACCGCGAGCAGCACGCAGTTGAACAACGTGATTCCGACCCACTTGCCGAGCAGGTAGGTCCCCCGGCCGATGGGTTTCACGGCCACGGTGAAGATCTGCCGATTCGCCACCTCGCTGCTCAGCGTGTTGCAGGCGACGAAGATCGTCATGAGCGAGAGCAGCACGTACGTTGCGAGCATCGACCAGCCGAGGAACTGTTGAATTCGGTACCGCAGCGGCTGATCCTCGGTGAGCATCAGCGGGAGCATGGGCAGGATGAGCAGCAGCAGCGCGACGAAGACCACGGCGAGCTTCATCCGCATGGCCTCATCGATGACGGTCCGGGCCACGCCGAACACCCGCCGCACGTCGATGATGTTGAACACGACCAGCAGCGCCGCGACCAGCAGCACCACGGCGACGGCGACGAGGGCGAGGCGATCGCCGCTGACGGCGAGACCGGCCTCGGTGAAGGCCCCACGGAAGAAGAAGGCGATGGGCACGCAAGCGATTGCGGCGAGCAATCCGGCGATCACGTACGGCGCCTTGTCCACCGACAAAGCCAGGCGACTCAGAGCGACAAGAACGAGGAAGACCCACACCAGCAACTGGGCGGAGGCGAAAGCGATGCCGAACCCGGTCGCGGCAAGGGTGATGCCGGTCGCAGCGGCGAACAGCCCATGCAACCCCGCCTGCAGCAGGGCGAGGGCAAAGAACACCGCCGCGCCGAGCCGCAGCCCGTGTTCGTAGCGGACCACGCGCCAGAGCCCGAGGCCCCCGAGCGCCGCGACGGGCAGGCCGATCACGGCCGCGATCACGCGTCCGTACCACGTCGCCGCGGGCGCCTGCCCCGCGGCGATCTCGAAGAGCACGTGGAACGCCCCGACCACGACGAGTCCGACCACGGCGATCGCGGTCCAGATCATGGCCGGGCGAGGAGAACCTGCACGGCCGGAAGTCGAGATGTCCGGTATCGTCGTCATGCTGATCGGAAAGACTGCTTCACGTGCACGGCTCCCGGCGCGGTCACTGTCTGTTCCTGTCCCCTCCGAGCAGATCGTCAATCACTTCGCGGTTTGCTTCGCGGTCTCGGGTTTCGCGCTCGTCCGATTCGGTGGCCTCGGATGCGTCCGCCGGCTCCTCGGACGACGGGGCGCCGGTGAGCTGGTCGATCACCTCCCGCTGGGGCGCCTCGGCGGCTTCCCGTTCGGTCGCGGCCGCTTCCGCGGTGGGCGCCGGGGCGGTCGACTCGGGGCCGGCGCCGGTCACGAGCCGGTCGATCAGGGCCTGGCCGTCCACTTCCTCGGGCAGGTGGGCGTCACGGACGAGGAAGCCGGCCATCGGGCCGCCGGCCCGGGCGCCGCTCGTGGCCGCGCCTTCGCTCTGGGCCCGATGCACGATGTCGAGAAACAGCTCCTCCAACCGTTGCCGCGGGGCGTCGATCTTCCGGATCGCCTTGCCCTCCTCGCGGTCGATGAGCTGGTCGATTTTCGTGATCGTCTCCGGCGACAGAGCGTCGGTCTCGATCAGACTCGAATCGCTCACCGCGAGCAGTTCGTCAACGGTGCCCTCGGCCCGCTTGCGCCCGCCGTAGAGAATGCTCACGCGGTCGCAGACGTCCTCCACGTCGGCGAGCAGGTGCGAGCTGAGCAGCACCGTCTTGCCGCGGTCGCGGAGTTCGCGGATGAGGTCCTTGATCTGCCGGGTGCCAATGGGATCGAGCCCGGTCGTCGGTTCGTCGAGGATGAGGATGTCGGGGTCGTTGATCAGGGCCTGGGCGAGACCGATGCGTCGCTGCATGCCCTTGGAGAACTCGCCGACCGGTCGGCGCTGCACCGCCTCGAGGCCGACCATTTCGAGGAGCATGTCGATCCGCCGCTGGCGGGCGTGGCGGTCGAGATGGAACAGCCGGCCGTAGTAGTCCAGCGTCTCCCGCGCATTGAGGAATCGGTAGAGGTACGACTCTTCGGGCAGGTAGCCGAGGCGGCTCTTGATCGCCACGTCAGTGGGCAGCTTGCCGAGCACGCTGATCCGCCCGCGGGTGGGAAACAGCAGCCCGAGAATCATCTTGATGGTGGTCGACTTCCCCGATCCGTTGGGCCCAAGCAGCCCGAACACTTCCTGCGGATAGATATCCACGTCGAGCGCGTCCACCGCGGTCACACGACTGCGGAGCCAGAAGTCCTTGAAAACCTTGGTCAGCGACCTGACCCCAATCACCGGTTGTCGAGCATCACTCACCATCAGGCGTTCCTTCCGACATCTGACCTTCGTTTTCCGAACTCGCCCTCACTCGGCCCGCTGCTGCTCGGCCTGGTAGCGTTGCTGCTCTCTTCTACGACGAATCTCGGGGTCGCGGTTCACATCCAGCCACAGTTCCGTCACGTCCGAGGGCAGATAGAACCGCTCGTTGTCGTCACTGGCGTAAAGATTCTGCAGCACGTCCTGCCAGAGGCGGTTGCGGATGATCCGCGGATTGTTCTCGTATTGGGGCAGCAACTTCTCGAATCGGTCGACCTCGCCCCGCACCGACTCTTTGGCCGCGGTGCGGTAGTTGATCGCCTCCTCGATGGGCGGCTTGACGTTGCCGCTGACCTGGTCGCTGCGGAGCAGTTCGGCGATCCGCTCATCGGCCGCGGCCACGGCGTCGGCGTCGTCCGCGGCCCGGGCCCGCTCGTACTGCTCGACCGCGTCGACCAGCATCGTGTAAGCCGTGCCCGCGGTGGAGCTGAGAATCTTCGTCGCCTCCTGCCGGGCCTGCTCGATCTGGTCGGCCTGCTCGGCCTCGGCCTGGCTCACCGCCTGGAAGGCGTCCCGCACCGCCAGCGGCGGCGTGGGCTGGCTCAACAGCACCTGGCTCACGGTGATCCCGGTTTCCATGTTGTCCAGTTCCGCCTGCATGGCTCGGCGGGCGGCGTCACGATTCACGTTCGCCGCCACGAAATCATCCGCTGTCGTCTGGGCCACCACCTTCACGATCCCCTCTTCCGCGGCATGGCGCACGAGCGACGCGGCCCGCCCCATCGGCTCCGGAGCTTCGCCCAGGCCGACATAGCGGGCAAAGGCCACCGCGTCGCGCGGCAGAATCTGGTACTCGATTGTCCATTGGCCATGCACAATGTTCTTGTCGCCGGTGAGCAGGGAACCGTCCTGCCCCGGCGCCAGCCCGCCGGCGGGGGTGCCGAGTTCCTCCAGCGTCTTCGTTTCGTCCCCGGGGCGGAGTTGGAACCAGAACGCCTCGTCGAGATTCACCTTCTGCACGCGGGTGGAGATGATGATCTTCTCATCGATCGGCTCGGGCCAGGCGAAGTGCCAGCCGGGTTCGTAGGTTCGCGGGATCAGTTCGCCCTGGGCGTTGGTCTCGCCGACCACGGCCCCGAAGTGGAGTCGCATGCCCACCTGCCCTTCCTCGACTTCGAAGAACCCGGAGAGCAGGAACCACGCCACGAGGGCGACCATGATGATCTGCAGCACCACGAAGCTGATCCGCAGGGCCTCGGCCAGCGAACGGTTGGCCGGGTCCAGCTCATCGACATCCAGCGGCTCGCCGCTGCCGAGGTGCTGGGGATGAGCGTGGGCGTCGTCGGAGGCGTGCAGGTCGTGGCCGTGAGCATGCTCGCTCGGCGGCTCGCCGGCCTGGAAGTGCTCGTGCTGCTGCACCGGCTCTTCCGGGACCGGCTTGCCCGCCTGGTCCGGACCGTCGCCCTCGCCCCGGCCTTCGCCCTGGTGATGTGCCTGGTCGTGTTCGTGCTGGTTATCGTTCATGTCCGCTTCCACTCGCGGTCAGGGGTCCATCCGATTCGCCAACCGTCGTTTACTCGACGGCGTCATCCGCCTCGTCGCCGATCTCCGCGGGACCGAGTCCCGTCTCCTGCTCCTCGAACAGATCGAACGGAGCGATCTCCGTGTCGAGCAGGAAGGTGGTGTTCTTCTCCAGCGTCTGCTCCAGGGCCTCAAGGTTCCTCAGGAAGATCGCGAAGTCCTGGTTCTGCCGGAAGGCCGCGTAATACTCGGCGGCGGCCTCATCGCCCTCGGCCCGGATCGACTCGGCGAGCCGGTTGGCGAAGGACATGATCCGCCGACTGCGGCTGTCGGCCTTGGCCTGGATGTCGTTGGCGATCGCGTCGCCTTCCGACCGCGCCCGCTGGGCCAGTCGCTGACGCGTGCTCCGCATCCGGTTGAACACCTTCTCCGTGACCGGCTGGGGCAGGATGATCTGCTTGATGCCCACCGCCTTGACCGCGATCCCGTAGTTCTGCTTCGCCGTCCCGCCGCGGTCGGGCCCCGTGATATCGGACTGGAGCCGCTGCTTGATCGCCTCCTCGGCCTTGTCGAGGGCCAGCTTCTCCGCCGAGACGTTCGTGAGCTGATCGAAGGTGAAGTTGCCGATTTCGGCCCGGGCGTCGCGCAGCCGCTCGCGCAGCCGCGCCTCCGCCTCGTCGGCGTTGCGGAGCGTGCGGAAGAAGGCGAGCGGCTCGTCGATCTGCCACGCCACGTACGCCCGGATCACCACGTCCTGCTTGTCCTTCGTCTGCTGTTCTTCGAGGCGATCATCGAGCACGCGAACCCGCGCGTCGTACTTGACCACCTTCTGGATCGGCCACGGCCACTTCCAGTGCAGGTTGCCGAACACGCCGCCGGCCTGCTCGTCGCCGAATTTCACCGCGCCGGATTCGGCCTTGCCAAAGGTCGTGACTACCGCCACCTCGTCAAAGCTCACCTGGTACGTGACCATGTACCCCACAAGCACGAGCAGGATGAGCAGGGCAAGGATCAGGATCGATTTGTTCTTCATGGTGCTGCTGGCTCCGTCAAACGTCTGTCACTCGTCCGGGGGCTTCCGGCCCACGGGCCTCATGTACGATGGATGCGCCCCGGCCCGAGGCCGGGGCGGTTGTCTTCAATCATTCCCCGAGGTCCAGCGTGTCGAATCCGCCGGACACGTCCTTGAAATCGAACCGCAGGATCAGCCGATCGCGGTCGGCGACGAGCATGTACTTGCGGGCGTCGACGGTGGAATCGGCGAGCACTTCGAGATAGCGGCGCATCTTATAGAACTGCGGCGCCGCCCGGTACGCCAGCAGTTCCTTGTCGAACCGCTCCGCCTTGCTGCGCTCGAGGTTTTCCCGTTCCCAGCGATAGGCCAGGGCGTCCTGAATCTCGGTCGCGGCTTCGCCCCCGGCCTCGCGCAGCAGCCCTTCGATCTTCGCCCCGAGGGCGTCGACTTCCGGATCGTCGATCGCGCGATCGCGGAGCAACCGATTGTACTGCTCGATCAGGTCGACAAGCTGCGCGGCCTGGGCGACCGAGCCGGCCACCTCGACCTGCCGGCGGATCGCCTCCTGCCTCGCCTCCTCGATCGCCGTCTGGCGTTCCTGCTGGGCGCCGACCGTTTCGTGGAACGCCTCGGCAACCTCCTTCGGCGGGTGCACGCTCTGCACCGTCATCGCCTCGACCTGCACGCCGAGTTGCTGGCGGTCGACTTCGGCCTGAATCCGTTCACGGAGCACCTCGCTCGCCTCGGCCCGGCCGGTCCCGATCAACTCGTCCACGTCGTGGGCCAGCAGGTAGCGGTTGAACTCCTGCACCGCGAGGTCGCCGAGCATCTGGTCGGCGTCGGCGTAGTGACGCACGTAGTCGACCAGCCCGCCTTCCTTGATGCGGTATTGCAGCGTGACCTCGGCGTTGACGATCGACACCGAGGGGATGCCCGCCTCCTGGTCATCCCCATCCCCGGCCTGATCGCCGTCCACCTGGACCACGATCTTCTCTTCGCCCCCCTCCCCTTCCAGGGTCAGGTCCTTCGGCAGCGCCACAATCAGCATGGCGGGCTTGCCCTCAAGGTGCTCGTTCGACCAGAGGATCGGCACGCCGGGTTTCAAATCCGGCTGGTCGCCCACTCTGATCGTGCGGAGCTTGGTCACGTCGAAGGCCCGGACACGAGCGATCGGCCAGGGCAGTTTCACGTGCAGGCCGGGCGCCAGCGGCTGTTGCTCGATCTGCCCGAACCGGGTCATCACGGCCTGCTGATGGGGCTCGACGATCACGAACAGCGAAGTAAGCCACAGCAGAAACGCGCCACACAGGACCAGCCAGGTGAACGAGCGGGACAGAAGCTGCCAGAACCAGCTCCGGGTGATCTCGAAGCCGAACTGGTAGTTGATCGCCTCGTTGATCGTCTTGGCGATCGACTCGGGTGTGGTGAGCAGCGAGAGCAGTCGGCTGTCGAACGCGGGGCGGGGGATTTCATTCGGCCGACGGGGCCGGTAGATATCCAGCAGGAAGTTCAGCGCCATCTCGATGCCGATGAGCACCATGAACACGGGGATGATGATGGCCAGGGAGCGGATGACGGCGGGCACTTCCCACACCGCGAAGCCGAACCCGGCGATGAGGGCGAGGAGGATGATCACGGAGGCCATGACGTACCCCGCCCCGCCGCGGAGCAGTTGCCATTCACGAACGTTGGCCATGCCCGCGAGGTAGCGGCTGACGAGGAAGCCGATGAACGCGAGCCCGACGCTGACCGCGATGGGCAGGCCGAGGCCCCGGGGCACGGCGACGGCGGCCCCGGGCCAGTCGGGCTCAGCGGCGAACACGTCGAGATAAGGCAAGAACCGCCACAGTCCCACTCCCATCAGGTAGAAGCTCGTGATGAGCGAAACGATGGGCAACAGCCACTTGTACAGCAGCGTCAGACGGCGGCGATGGACGGACAGATCCTCGGCGGTGGTTTCGAAGAGACTGCTGTCCGAGCCATGTCGCTCGGCGATCTGTTCGGCCTCGAGGGCCTCGATGCGTTCGAGCTTGTGCTGCTGGTAGATGATCGCCAGGGCGATCCACAGCGCCAGGCCGCCGAAGGCCTGCCACGTGGCGGCGACCACGGCCGCGTTCTGCGACCACAGGCCCATGATCAGCAGCGCTACCGCGATGACAATCTGCACGCCCAGTCCGAGCAGCGCCCCGGTCACGGCACGCTGATACGTTTGCTGGTCTTGACTCATTGAGCGTCTTCCTTACGGCTGCGACATCCGCCGCGGCTCATCCGGCCGCGGATGGTCTTCCGCTATACCAGTCCCCGGATGCTGAAACTCCAAACCCGAAATCCAAAACCCGTAACGTGTGTGGCCGAGGATGAGTCCGGGATGCGAACCACCCCCTCTGACCGAACGTCGCGGCCCCGCGACACCATCGCGGGCTTGACACACGCGGTTGCCTTCGTCGCTTTGCGATTCGGCGCGACCCGCGGCAGTGCTTTTTGCGTATCATGTCCACCATGTGGACTCAACTGTGGACTATCGTTCGAAACACGTTCACCGAGTCGATCCGGCAACCGGTATTCACCGTGCTGCTGCTCGTGATCGGCCTGGCGCTGGTGCTCAACCCGTCGCTCTCGGCTTACACCTTCGATGACGACAACAAGATTCTCATCGACATGGGCCTGAGCACGATTCTGATCGGCGGGTTGCTGCTCGCGGCGTTCACCGCCGCGGGCGTGCTCAGCCGCGAGATCAGCAACAAAACGGTCCTCACCGTGATCAGCAAGCCCATCGGCCGGCCGACCTTCGTGGTGGGCAAGTTCCTCGGCGTGACCGCGGCCATCGTCATGGCCTGCTGGATCTGGGCCGTGGTCTTCCTGCTCACCGTCCGCCACGGCGTGATGTCCACCGCCGCCGACGCCTACGACATGCCGGTGATCCTCTTCGGCCTCGGCGCGGCGGGCGTCGCCTTCGCCATCGCGGTCTGGGGCAACTACTTCTACGGCTGGGTGTTCACCTCCACCCTCAACATCGGCCTCGCGGCGGGCATCACCATCGCGTACCTCTTCGTGCTCGTGATCGGCGAGGAGTGGCAGTTCCAGGCCGTCACCGCCGAGTTCACCAAGAACATCGAGGAAGAGGGCAGTCTCCTGCAACTCATGATCGCGGTTTTGCTGGTCATCGAGGCGCTGGTCGTGCTGTGCGCGGTGGCGGTGGCGGCCTCGACCCGGCTGGGTCAGATCATGACCCTCGTCATCTGCGCCACCGTGTTCTTCATGGGGCTCGGGGCGGATTACATGTTCGGCCGATTCGCCGACAGCGACCTGCTCGCCGCGCTGTTCTATCACCTGCTGCCCAATCTTCAGCCGCACTGGCTCGCCGACGCCCTGACCCAGCGGAATCCGGTGGGGGCGGGCTACATCGGACTGGTCAGCGCCTACACCGCGCTGTACGCCACCGCGGTGCTCGGCATCGCCGCCGCTCTGTTCCAGACCCGGGAGACGGGCTGATCCAGACCCGCAATCATCGCAAGCCGGGGGCGGACCGATCGCGGCCCAAGGTCGTGTCGAGGCCGACGGTGGCGCCCAGCAATTCACAAGCTGCATGAGCCGGCGACGGGGGGCGCGGTTCTCCCCTGCCTTCCGGGGCATGGGGGAAACGGGATGTTGAACGGTCCACTTGTTCACGTGCTTCGCTGAACGATTCCGATTCGGACTTAGTTTCACGCCATCGCGGGTGTGGCGGGCATGGAGGGCACGGCGTCGGCCTTCGTCGCCGTGCCTGCCGGCGGGGCGGCGTTCTCGACGTGCTCGATGCCCTCGCCTTCGCGCACCAGCCGCGCGGAGTTGAAGATCACCACCAGCGAACTGACCATGTGCAGCAGCACCGCGATGATCGGCCCGTACTCGCCGAACACGCCCATCGCCACCAGCGAGAGCATAGCCACGATGAAGATCACCGAGAAGATCAGGTTCTGCCGCACCACCCCGATCGTCCGCCGCGACAGTTGCAGCAGGAAGGGGATGCGGTTGAGGTTGTTGTTCATCAGGGCGATGGACGCGGAGTGAATGGCCACGTCGGAGCCGGCGGCGCCCATGGCGATGGAGATATCGCCCGCCGCGAGGGCCGGGGCGTCGTTCACCCCGTCGCCGATGACCGCCACCGTGTGGCCCTGGCCCCGCAGCTCGTCCACGAGCTCGAGCTTCTCCGCGGGCAGGACCTCGGCCTGCACGTCGGTGCAGTGCATCTCGTTGGCCACCCGGCGGGCGACAGACCACCGGTCGCCGGTCACCATCACGAGCTTCTTGATGTCCAGGCCCCGCAGTGTATCCATGGCCCGGGCGGCGTCGGGACGGGTCTTATCCTCGAGCCCGACCCAGCCGAGCAATCGCCCGCCCTTCGTCACGTAGAGCAACGACAAACCCTCGGCGGAATCGGCGTCGACGGCGTCGGTGTTCACGCCGCGCTCGGCGACCCAGGTTTCACGGCCGACGAGCACCTCCTCGCCGTCCACCGTCGCCCGCACGCCCTTGCCGGACGTCTCTTCGAATTCGTCCGGCGTGGCGAGCGTCAGCCGGGCCCGCTGGGCGACTTCGACCACGGCCCGGGCGACGGGGTGGCGGGAGCTCTGCTCCGCCGCGGCCGCGGCCGCGAGCAGTTCCGCCCCGTCCACGCCCTCGGCCGGCTGCATCCGCGTGACCGAAAGCTGCCCCGTGGTCAGCGTGCCCGTCTTGTCGAAGACAATGGCGGTGAGGTTCCGCGCCACTTCAAGGTCGGTGACCTTCTTGACCAGCACGCCCAGCCGCGCCGCCGCCGACAGCGACGCCACCATCGCGGTGGGCATGGCGAGGATGATCGCGCAGGGACAGGCGATCACGAGCATGGCGATGGCCCGGCTCATGTCGCCGGTGAACCAGAACACGATCGCCGCGAGCATCAGGATGGTCGGGGTGTACCAGCCGGCGTAACGGTCGATCAGCCGCATGATCGGCGTGCGGGTCTGCTCGGCCTGGAGGATCAGCTCCTGCACCCGGCCGAGCGTCGTGTCCTTGCCCGCCTTGGTGATCTCGATCTCCATCATGCCGGTCAGGTTGATCGTCCCGCCGAACACTTCGTCGCCCGCGTTCTTGTCCGCCGGCAGCGACTCCCCGGTGATGTTGGCCTGATTCACCGTCGAGGCGCCGGAGACGATGCGGCCGTCGCCGGGGATGTTGTCGCCCGGCCGAACGCGAACCTTCTCGCCCGGTCGCAGGTCCGCCGCGTCGACTTCCGTCTCGCCCGCGTCGGTGAGCTTGGTCGCCCGGGTGGGGGTGATGCGGACGAGCGACTCGATCGACCGCCTCGCCCCGAGGGCGGTGCGATGCTCGATGAGCGTCGAGATGATCATGAAGAAGGCGATGGCCCCGGCTTCGAGGTACGAGCCGGTCGCGAAGGCGGCGATGACCGCGAGGGCGGCGAGTTCGTCCATGTGGGTGTGGCCGTGGTAGAGGTCCTGCACCGCCCGCCAGACCAGCGGGGCCCCGAGCAGGATCGCGGCGACCATGCCCATCAAGCTCCCGAGGTCGTTGTGGTAAAAGAGTTTAGCGACCAGGGCGGTGACCAGAAGCGTCCCCCCGCTGAAGGTCGCGATGATCTGAACGCTCGCCCGCCCCGTCTGGGCCTCGACCATATCGTGCATGTGTTCGTGTGCCATAATTGCCTTCGTCGAAAAAGTCGACTACCTCTCGATGACAATCGCCCCTGGCTGAATCGAGCCCCGGAAGTGACTCGTATCCTACGCCGTGTCCGCGGGTTCGGTTCGGGAAGAATCGAACTTAGAACTGCCGCAGGAAACGCACGTCGTTTTCGTAGAACCAGCGGATGTCCTGGATGCCGTAGCGGGCCATCGCGATCCGCTCGATGCCCATGCCCCAGGCGTAGCCGGTCCACTGTTGCGGATCATAGCCCACCGCCTCGAAGACGTTGGGATCGACCATGCCGCAGCCGCCGAGTTCCACCCACTGCCACTCGTTTTTCACCTGCATCTTGATGTCGAGCTCGGCACTCGGCTCGGTGAAGGGGAAGTAGCTCGGCCGCAGCCGCACCTCCGCCTTCTCGCCGAAGAACGCCTTGGCGAACTGAAACAGCGCCGTCTTCAGGTCGACCATGCTCACGTGGCGGTCGACGTAGAGCCCTTCGAGCTGGTGGAACATCGACGAATGCGTCGCATCGTGGGTGTCCGGGCGATACACCCGGCCGGGCGCGATCACCCGCAACGGCGGCTGGCGATTCTCCATCACGCGAATCTGCACCGTGCTCGTCTGGGTGCGGAGCAGGTGGGTGTCGTCGAGATAGAAATTATCCAGCGGATCGCGGGCCGGGTGCTCCGGCGGGATGTTCAGGTCGACGAAGTTGTGCCGTTCGTCCTCGATCTCCGGACCTTCGACGACCTCGAATCCCATGCGGGCGAAGACCTCGATGAGCTCGTCGATCACCTGGGTGATCACGTGCTGGCGACCGAGACGGGGCGGCAGGCCGGGCTCGGTCACGTCGAGCTGCGGTCCCGCGGCTTCTGCCTTCGCATCACCGAGGGCGGCCTTCTTCTGCTCGTATCCGGCCTGGAGCTTGTCCTTCAGCGCGTTGAGCCCCTGTCCGAGCTTGGGCTTATCCTCCTTCGGCGCTTCCTTGAGCCAGGACATCGCGTCCTTCAGCCGGCCTTTGCCGCCGAGGTACTCGATGCGGAACTGCTCCAGTTCCGCCGCATCGTCGACGTCCGCCAGCGCCGCGGTGGCCTGTTCTTCAAGCTGTTGCAACCGCTCAAGCATAGGCGGGACAGGATAATCATCCGTGTTCGATCACGCCAGCGGGTCGCGCGAAGCGCCAAGCGGTGGTGGAGACCTGCATGGAAGCCGGACGCTCACTTCTTGCGGGTGAGGATGATCGCGACGTCGATGGTGAGGGGTTCTTCGAGGCGGTCGAAGTTGGCGCCCTCGGCGGTCCATTTATAGAGCGAGGAAAGGACCGGGCCGTCGATGTTGGGGTAGCTGCTGGAGCGGGTGAGTTCCGCTTTGATGACCTTGCCCGTGCGATGGTCGAATGTGATCCGGGCCTTGGGGTTGACGGGCACGGCGGTCATGCGGGCGATCACGCTGAAGCGGGCGGCGACGGTGTTGATCCTTACGCCGGCGGCGGCGATCACCTCGCCGGGCTGCACCTCGAGGCCGGTGAGTTCGCTCACCGGCGGGGCCTCGCGCTCGTCGCGCGGCGCCGCCGTCGGGTCCGACGGCCGCTGGGGCTGCGGCTCGCTCGCCTCCGCGGGAGGCGATTCGCTCGACGCCGACTCCGTCGGCGTCGGAGGCGACGACGGCGGACGCTGTGCTTCCGGCGCTTCCTGCTCCGCCTCCGGCGGGGCTTCGGCATCAGTCACGACCGTGTTCGCCACCCGTTGCGCCCGAGAGCGCTCATCGACCTCGCTGGCCTTCTCCGGGGCCGGGGAAGCTGCGTCGGCCTCCGGCGCCACCGGCGGCGCATCGGCGCCGTCGATGTCGCCTTCGCGGGATTCCGGATTGCGCTCGACTGCCTCAATCGGAAGTGATGCGATGGCGTCGTCGGCTTCCGACAGATCGACGAGCGAATCCGCCGCCGCGAGCGGCAGATCGGCCGCCGGGGTCCGCGAGTTCGACTCGCCGATGACCATGGAATCGGCCGCCGCCTCCAGTCGGGCCTCGCCTTCGGCCACCTCGGTCGATGGCGGCGCCGCCGCTTCCGCGGCGTCCGGTTCCGCCGGCGTTTCCGGCGCCGGCGGCATGGGCGGGGTCGCCGGCTTCCGGGATGACTCGTTCGGCGGGGTCGGACGAGCCGCCTTCGCCGCCGTCGGCTGCGGCGGCGTCGGATCCTGCGGCGCCTGCCGGGCCGCGGGGTCCGGCTCCGCCTGCTGCTGCACGACCGGCTGATCGAACTCCGTCTCCGTCGTGGCAATCAGCTTCCGGTAGTCCTCGTAGCTGATGAAGTTCATCGCCAGCTCCCGGGGCGCCTCCTGGCCGAGCGGGACCTCCGTGCTCGAGTCGCCTTGCCACCGCCAGCGTCGGGTCATTGTGTTGTTCGTTTCATCGCGCTCGGCAACGGCGTCGTCCGGATCGATCACCGCGACGACCTCGTGCGTCCCCGGTTGGCCGACCATGAGCTCAAACTCGAAGCCGCGCCACGTCCCGCCGAGGAGGGGACGGTCGAGGGCGGCAAGCTCGACCGGCTTGCCGTCGAGGGTGATCGCCAGATGCGTATCGGCGCCGGCCGTGTCGCCGCGATTGGCTACGCGCACCGCGAGGCGGGTCGGCCGACCGGCGATACGGGGCTCGGACGTCTGCATGCTCAGGACGACCAGGTCCGGCGGCGTCCCGTCCGGCAACTCGATTTCTTCCGGCTCTTCCGGGAACTCGGGTTCCGTGGTTTCCTCGGCATCCGCCGGCTTGGGCTGCTCGACCGGCGACGTCCAGGACGATTCATCCGGGCGCACGTGCCAGACCACCAGCCCGGCCCCGGCGGCGAGGTGGGCCACCAGCGACAGCACGAGCCCGAGGGCGAGCGGGATGATCAGTTCGCGGTCAAGCATTCCGGGTTATGCTACGCCGCCCCCCGCGCCGGTCCAAGCCGGCTACACTGCCCGCCATGCGGATGACCGCCGGGCCCATCGTGGAAGCGCGTTTTCTCGAACGGCCCAATCGATTCATCGTGCGGGCCGAGGTCGCCGGCGTCGGCCGGGTGCGGGCGTTCCTGGCCAATCCCGGTCGGCTGCACGAACTGCTGCTGCCCGGCGTGAAGCTGTGGTTGAGCGACGAGCGCGGCGTGCCGGGGCGGTCCAGTGCCATCGTTCCGCCGCGAAAGACCAAGTGGACCGTGCAGGCGGTGCAGCGCGACGACCGGCCGATCTGCCTCAACACCCACCGCGCCAACGACGTGGCGGCAACGGTCATCGACCGCGACCGGGTTCCCGCCTTCGCCGGGGCGAAGGTGGTCGACCGCGAGGTTCGCGTCGGTTCCAGCCGCTTCGACCTGCTCGTCGACCACGAAGGCCGCGACGTGCTCGTCGAGGTCAAGTCGGTCACGCTCTACGGCAACGGCGTGGCGATGTTTCCCGATGCGGTGACCGAGCGAGGCCGGCGACATCTCGAACAGCTCGCCGAACTCGCCGATGCCGGTCGCCCCACCGCGGTGCTGTTCATCATTCACACCCCGGACGTGCGATGGTTCATGCCGGACTACCACACCGATCTCGGCCTCGCCCGGACGTTGATCGACGTGCGGCACCGTCTGGCTATCCACGCGGTCGCAGTGAACTGGCGGGAGGACCTGTGTCTCGGGTCGACGTGCCGGCCGCTCGAGATTCCCTGGGACTTACTCGACCGCGAGGTGCGGGACGCCGGCGGCTACGTCTTGCTGCTCCGCCTGAAGCGTCGCCGACGGGTGGCGGTGGGCGAACTGGGCCGGATTCCTTTCGAGCCCGGCCATTATCTTTACGCCGGCTCGGCCATGCGGGGGCTGACGCGGCGCGTCGAGCGCCACCTTCGCCGGCGGAAGAAGATGCGCTGGCACATCGATTACCTCCGGGATGTGGCGGACGACGTGAAGGCCCTGCCGATCCGCAGTTCACGCCGCAACGAACCCGCGATCGTGGAGGCGATGTCGCGCATCGCCCGGCCGGCGGCCCCGGGGTTCGGGGCGTCGGACTCGCCGCACCTGACGCATCTGTTCCATCGCCCCGACTCCCCGCTGGACGACCCGGCGTTTCACCGCGAACTGCAGACGCTGCGAATGCGCCATCCGGGCGGATGATGGATCCGGCGATTTGGTGATCTGGTGATCTGGCGATCTTCCGAGGTGCTGCGCCCCTGCGGGGCTTCGCAGTCCGTGACGGGGGTTTTGTTCCCGTTTCCCTTCGTCGCTTCCACATATCCCGTATCATCCCCGCCATGAATCCACGAGAGCGTGTCCTGACGGCCATCGACCACCGCGAGCCCGATCGCGTGCCGATCGGGTTCGACGCCCACGAACCACTCGCCCGCAAGATGATGGATCACTTCGGCGTGGACAGTCGACTCGCGTTGTACGACGCGATGGGCATCGACGGGTTTTCGGTGTTCACCGACTCCTACGTGTTTCCGAAGTACGTCGGCCCGCCGCCGATTGAACTGCCCGATGGCACGAAGACCGATTTCTTCGGCATCCGGCAGCAGCACCACGAGCCGCTGAAGTTTGCCGAGACGATCGAGGACCTCGACCGCTACCGCTGGCCGACCGCCGACTGGTTCGAGTACGACGACATCCGTGAGCGTTGTCTGACAATCAAGCAGGAACACGAGCGGGTCACCGTCGGCGGCGAAGGCGGCTGCGGAATTCAACACGCGATCAACCTCCGCGGCTACGAGATCGCCCTGATGGACCCGGCCCTCGATCCGGAGTTCACCGACGCCTGCATGCGGCGGATGAGCGACTTTTTCGTCGAGTGGAACGAACGCTGGCTCGGGGCGGCGGCAGGCGAGTTCGACATCTTTCGCTGTGGCGACGACATGGGCAATCAGCTCACCATGCACTGCTCGCCGGCGATGTGGCGGCGGTTCTACAAGCCGCGCCTCGCCCGCGTGTTCGCCGTGGCGAAGAAGCACGGGCTGAAGATCTGGTTCCACTGTTGCGGGTGTTGCCGACCGGTGCTCGACGACCTGATCGAGATCGGCGTGGACCTGTGGGATCCCGTGCCGCACTACGTCGCGGGCAACGACCAGGCGGAGCTCAAGCAGCGCTACGGCGACGTGCTCACGTTCGTGGGCGGCGTCGACCAGCCGCACGTGCTCGTCCAGGGCACGCCGGCCGAGGTGCGGGACGAGGTCAAGCGCCGCATCGACCTGCTCGCCCCCGGCGGCGGGTTCATCCTCGCCGGTTCCCAGGTGCTCAGCGAAGACGTGCCATTGGAGAACGCGCTGGCGATGTACGAGGCGGCGGTGGAGTTCGGGGAATACTGAGGGCAGAGCGAGGCAGGCAAGCGGGACCAAGCCCGGTCATGGATTGCGACGCCCCACGGAGCATGGACCGGGGGAGCGGATGAGGGGTGGCACGGTCGGACTCGTAGCGCAGTGGAGAGCCGGCCGTGCATTCTCGGCGCGCCTCGCTGACGCGAGGCCGCGCCGAAGTAGAAGCCCCACGCGTTCGGCACGGCCGGCCCTCCGCCGCTACATCGCTCCCCGCTTCTGGTACCATGGCGCGTTTGCCGTGCGGCGAGTGTACACCCTCAGGGAGCGGCGGGCGTGAACGCGGATTCCGAGCACGACAAGCCAATGAGCGACGGTCGACGCCGGCGTCCCGAGACCCCGACGGAGGCGATGGACGCCGGTGCGGACTCGGCCCCGAAATCGCCGGCGCCGGGATCGGCTGCGAAGCGACGGATGGCGCCCGACGCCCCGCCCCGCCGCGTGATCATTCCGCCGGATCCGCACGATCGGCTGCGGATGTGGACGATGCTGCTCATGTCGCTGCTCGTCTGCCTGCCGCCGATGTTGCTGGAGCTTGACCGCCCCGACGTGACGCGCCCGGAGGAACAACGCCTGTTGCTGGTGAGCCAGCAGACGTGGCGGCACGATCACGCCCAGCGGGCGGAGCAGGGCCGCGCCGCGTGGATCGTGCCCGTGTACAACGGGACCGAGCGGGTGGACAAGCCGCCCATGGCGGTGTGGCTGAACCTTGCCGCGTGGTGGGACCTCGAACCGCAGACGGCGTCGGCGAGCGAACTGGCCTGGCGGGCCCGACTGGTCGGGCTGGGCATGATCGTGCTGGCGCTGGCCTCGGTGTTCTGGGCGGGGGTGAGCGTGGGCGACCTGCGGGTCGCGACCCTGGCCACCCTTGCCGCGGGCACCACGCTGCTGCTGGTGCATCACGGCCGACTGGCCGGGCCGCACGCGCAGGTGGTCGGCTGGCTGACCCTCGCCGTCGCCGCCGGGCTCTGGGCCATGCGCCCCCTCAAGGCGGTGAACTGGTTCTGGCGCGGGGCGATCGGCTGGACCAGCGCCGGGATCGGCATCGGCGCCGCCATCCTTACCCGCGGGGCGCCCATGATCGGCCTCGTCGCCGGGCCCCTGCTGCTCGTGATCTTCCTCACCCGTCATCGCCGACTGGGCAATCTCTTCGGCCTGCTGTTCGCGGTGATCCTCGGCATTCTGCTCGCCGCCCCGTGGCACCTGCACGTATTCAGCAAAGACGCCGACCTGCTCGATCGCCTGCTGCTCGTCGAGCAGACGTGGGGCGCGTCGTTGGGCGACCTGTGGTACGCGTTGCTGCTGATGTTCCTCGTGCCGTGGGGCGTGTGGATCATCGGCGGACTGATCCAGCCCTTCCGGTGGCAACTTGCGATGGAGCGTCGGCGGCAGTTGCTGCTGGCGTGGGGGTGGCTGGCGTTTGTGGTGGCGGCGCTGATTTTGCCGGCGAGCGTGCCCGCCGGGCTGCTCGTGACCGCGGTGCCGCCGGCCGCCCTGCTCGTGGCGCAGGTCTGGGCCGACCATGCCGATCGAGCCAGCGAAGGCCTGCCCTCGCGGGGGGCGTGGATCATGGGCGTGCCGCACTGGCTGCTGTTGATCGTGGCGTCGGCGGCGTTGCCGGCGTTCATGCTCGGCCAGGCGTGGCTGATCGAGGCCGGCCACCTGCCCTTTGTCCTCCTGCCGCCTGCCCCCTGGCCGATCGCCATCGCCGTCGGCCTGCTGCTGATCGGGCTCTGCTGGATCGGGCTCCGCTGGCACCTGCAATGGCGGCCCACCATGGCCGCGCTCATCACCGTCGTCTGGACACTCGTGGCTTTCTCCTTCGTCTATCACCAGTATGTCCGCAGCGACCTGTGCCGGTACGAGCACAAGACCCAGGCGATGTGGCTGCGGTCGCGGTTGCCCGACGGCGTGCTCTACCTGGTCGCCGAAGCGCCGAACACCGCCCAGCCGCCCGCCATGGCCCCGACGCCCGGCTTCCTGTTCTATGCCCGGGCCACCGTGCGGCACATCCAGCCCGAGGAGCTCAAAGCCCTGCCCCAGCATGGGGGCGATCTGTTCGTCGCGGTGCGGCACGGATCGGCGGCCGTCGAAGCGGTCCGCCGCCTCGGGTTCGAGCCGCTACCGCTCGGCGCCAACACGACGATCGGCGACTACGTGATCTACCACCCCGCCCGCACCGCGGAGCGAACCGACAGGCCACCGCAATCATGACCTTCGAGACCCAGCCTTCGAATCCGCAGGCCGGGATGGTCGACCTGTCGATCATCGCCCCGGCCCACAACGAGCAAGAGAACGTCGACGGGCTCGTGGCCGACGTGCGCGACGCGATGACACCGACGGGCATCCGCTTTGAGATGATCGTGGTGGACGACGGGTCGACCGACGCCACCGCCGACCGCCTGCGCATGCAGGCGGCCGAGCACGACTGGCTGCGGCTGTTTCGCATGCTCGATACTCCGCCCGGCCGGGGCAACGGCCAGTCCGCCGCGTTCCACGCCGGCCTGCGCGAGGCACGGGGCGAGTTGGTCGCCCTCATGGACGCCGACCGGCAGAACGATCCCGCCGACCTGCCCGCGATGATCGAGAAACTGCACGAGACCAACGCCGACATGGTCCAGGGCGACCGCTCGCACGATCGGCGGGATACGACGATCCGGCAGTGGTCGAGCTGGGTCGGACGCACGTTCCGTCGAGCCGTGCTCGGCGACACGGTGCGGGACACCGGCTGCTCGCTGCGGGTGTTCAAGCGAAGCGTCGGCCTGCAACTGCCGCTGCAGTACCGCGGCCTGCACCGCTTTATCCCCGTCTACACCCGCATGCTCGGCGGAAAGGTCGTCGAGATCCCCGCCCATCACCGCCCCCGCACCGCGGGCGAGGCGAAGTACGGCGTCTGGAACCGCGCGATCCCCGGCCTGATCGACCTGCTCGCCGTGCGATGGATGCGAAGCCGCCTGCGGCCTACCCAATGCGAGGCGATCGTGACAGAACCATCACGGGAGGGAGAACGTGACGCCTAGAAACTCCAAATCCGAAACCCGAAATCCGAAACGACGTGGTCGGGGAAGAAAATCACGTGGCTCTCTGACGACGGCAGCGGACGCCGCAGCCCCACGATGCCATCGTCGGCTTGACACGCGGACCGGGCGCGTTGTCGCTTCCGTTTCGGATTTCGGGTTTCGGGTTTCGGGTTTTGCCGTGTTCGGCGTGTTGTTGACGAGCCTCCTCGTACGGCCCGTCGCTGCCGAACCGACCCCGCTGGAACAGGACCCGCCCGCTCACGTGAAGGTGCAGCTTGAGGGGGCCGACGCCACGGTCGGGTTGGTGAAAATGTCGGACGGAACGCATCGATTCCGCCTCGAAACGAATGATGGGCCGCTCCTGCTGACGCCCGAGCAGTTCGCCGGACGGGTACATCGCGAGCAGGCCCGGCGCGGCTGGCTGTGGATCATGCTCAACATCACCTCGCCGATCGGACTGCTGTGGGTCGCGGTCGGCCTCGGCGGGCAGGTGCTGTTCACCGGACGGATGATCGTCCAGTGGCTGGTGAGCGAAAGGCAGAATCGCTCGGTGGTGCCTGTCGGGTTCTGGTGGCTGTCGCTGACCGGAGCGACGATGTTGATCACCTACTTCATCTGGCGAAAGGACGCGGTGGGCGTGCTGGGACAGGCGACGGGCTGGCTGATCTACGTCCGCAACCTGTGGATGATCTACGATCCTCTGGGCCATCGCCGACCGCCGGCGGTCGCCGAAGACCCCGCCCCCGAACCGGAACTGGACACACCGGGCAGTTGACGATCCCGACAAACCGCCGAGACGGTGAGACGCAGAAGATGACAGAACAGCTCGGCACCAGATCAGACGCTCCACCTCCATCCAGCCGGAGCTGTGCTTTCTCCGGGCCTCCGCGTCTCTGCGGTTTTTTCCGTCCCTTCACCCCGCGAGCTGATACGACATGACCGACGTGCAGCGCATTCTGGATGCGAACGCCAACCGGGCCCGCGAGGCGATGCGGGTGATGGAGGATGCGGCCCGTTTTCTGCTTGACGACGCCGAGATCGCCCGGTCGCTCAAGCAATTGCGTCACGATCTCGCGGGGGCGCTGGGTCAACTGCCCGACCGGGCCGCGGTGGAACTGCACCGCGACACGCCGGGCGACGTGGGCACGACGATCAGCACCACGGCGGAAGGCGAGCGCGCGTCGGCCCGCGAAGTCGCCATCGCCGCGGGCAAGCGGCTCAGCGAGGCCCTGCGCTGTCTCGAGGAGTACGGCAAGACGCTCGCGCCCGACTTCGCCGGCCGCATGGAAGCCCTGCGCTATCGCGGCTACGACCTCGAGACCCGGCTTCACCGCCGGCTCGGCTCGCCCCACGCCCGCCAGTGGCGGCTGTGCGTACTGATCACCGAGGCCCTGTGCGAGCATCACGACTGGCCCGACGTCGCCCGCGCCTGTCTCGACGCCGGGGCGGACTGCCTGCAACTGCGGGAGAAAACGCTCGAAGCGGGCGAACTGCTCGAACGCGCCGCGGCACTCGTCGAACTCGCCGCCGATGACGATGCGTCGATCATCGTGAACGACCGTCCCGACGTCGCCCTGCTCGCGGGCGCCGACGGCGTGCACCTCGGCCAAAATGATCTGCCGCCGGATGCGGTTCGCCGCATGGTCGGCCGGCGACTCGCCATCGGCGTGAGTACGCACGACCTCGGGGAGGCGAAAGCCGCCGTCACCGCCGGGGCCGACTACTGCGGCGTGGGCGCGATGTTCGCCACCGAGACCAAGGCCCGCCGCACGAGCGGCCCGGCGTACCTGCGACGGTTCGTGCGCGATTACCCGACCACGCCCCACCTCGCCATTGGCGGGATCACCCCCGACAACATCGACCCGCTCGTCGCCGCGGGCGCCCGCGGCGTGGCCGTCAGCGCCTGCGTATGCCGCGCCCCCGACCCCGCCTCCGTCGTCCGCAAGCTACTGCAAGCGATGAACGCCCCGAGCTGAGGGTGACGATCAGATCGCGAAGCACCCGAAGAAACAAAATGCACCACGGAATGACCTCCCGGCGGTCTTCGTGTCTTCGTGACCTGCGTGGTTCACGTGGCCCGGCCTTCCACCAGATTCCGGCCGGCGACGAGGGCGGCCATTTTGGCGTCGGCCACGCTGCGGGGCAGCATCCAGAACCCGCAATCCGGATGCACCCATCTCACCCGCGATTCGCCGAGCTTTTCGATGGCCAGGTCGATCCGCCGGGCGACTTCTTCCGGCGGCTCGACGGCGTTGTCCTTGATGTCGATCACGCCGACGCCGAGGGCGATCTCGTCGCGCAGATCGGCGAACAGGTCGATTTCCTCGTAGCCCCGCCGGGCGAACTCGAGCACGAGATGGTTGACGTGCAGGTTGTTGAGAAAGCCGATCAGGTCGGCCCACTGCCCGCGCTGGATTGACTGACCGCCGTAGTTCCCGAAGCACAGGTGCAGCGCCCGCTCGCCTTCGACCGCGTCGAGCACGACGTTGATCGGCTCATGGGCCCAGCCGGCGTCCTCGCGGTGACCGGTCAGATGCGCCTCGTCGACCTGAATCACCGCGGCATCGATCTCCGCAACCTGGGCGGCCAGCACCTCGGCCAGGGCCATCGTCAACGCCCGCTCGTCGCCGTAGTGAGCGTCGATCAGCGTCCGGGCGAGCATGTACGGCGAGGTCACGGTGAACTTCAGCGGGCGATCCGTCAGACCCTTCACCATCGCCCAGTCGGCGGGCAGATCGAGCCCGCCTTCGCCGATCTGCCCCCGCACCGCCCCGGCGGGCCTGGCGCGGAACGACATCGCGCTCTGCTCGCGGAACGCATTGAGCTCCCGCCGGCTCACCTCGGGCGTGATCCCCGACATGGGCGCGATGAAGTAGTCGATCATCCCGTTCGTCTCGGGATGGTTGACGTTGAACCGCGACAACTCGCCGTCGGCGATCAAGTCCAGCCCGGCGAGTTCCTGCGTCTTGAGCACCGCGAGCAGCGCGTCGCGCAACGCCGGCGTCGACGGCAACGCCCGCAGCCAGTCCGGCAGCGGATAGCTGCCGACCACCGTCGTGCAAATCTGAGGTTCGGACATAAGGCCTCCTGTCTGGACGACATCATAGGCCGGAGAGAATCCGCGACGGCGCCCAACCCGAAGTCAAGAAACTTCAAAGCACGCGGTCGGACGACGAGAGCGCAGGGTGGCCCGATGACGTCGCTGGATGAGATGCCCCGCCTTGCCGCCGCCTCATGCCTCCGTGCCTCGATGTTTACCCCTTCCGCTACACTGCCCCTCATGCTCCCGGTCTATGAAATCCGAGACCAGCTCATCGCCGCGATGCGGGATCGCGGGCGGTGCGTGCTGACGGCGCCGACCGGATCGGGCAAGACGACGCAGGTGCCGCGGATGCTGCATGACGCGGGCATCGTCGCCGGCCGCATCGTCGTGCTTCAGCCGCGGCGGCTGGCGACGCGGCTCGTCGCCCGACGCGTCGCTCACGAGATGAACGTCGAACTCGGCGGGCGCGTCGGCTACCAGACCCGCCACGATCGCCAGGTCAGCGACGATTCGAAGATCGTGTTCATGACCAACGGCCTTTTCCTGCGACTGCTGCAGAACGACCCCCAACTGCGGGGCATCGGGGCGGTGGTCATCGACGAACTGCACGAGCGCGATCTCGCCGCGGACCTCGCGCTGGCCCTGACCGCCCGACTCGGCCGCGGCGACCGGCCGGAGCTGAAGCTCATGGCGATGTCGGCCACGCTCGAAACCGCGAAGGTCGCCGCCTATCTGGACTGCCCCGTCCTCGAGGCCGGCGGCCGGGCATATCCCGTCGACATCCGCTATCTCGCCAAGCGGCCGAGCGGTCGGCCCTGGCAGACGGCGGCGGAAACGGTGGCGCGGCTGGTCGAGGCCGACCAACCCGGGGACGTGCTCGTGTTCATGCCGGGCATGTACGAGATTCGGCGGACCATCGAAGCGTGTCGGCGGCGGATCGCCGGCGGCGCGGACGTGAAGCTGCTGCCGCTGCACGCCTCGCTGCCCGCGGCGGAGCAGGACGCCGCTCTCGCCGAAGCGCCCGGCCGCAAGATCATCGTTTCGACCAACGTCGCCGAGACGTCGATCACCATCGAGGGCATCCGCCATGTGGTGGACAGCGGGCTGGCGAAGGCGCATCACTTTGATGCGAACCGCGCGATCAACGTGCTGTCGACCGAGCCGATCAGCCAGGCCTCGGCGGACCAGCGGGCCGGTCGAGCCGGGCGCACCTCGCCCGGCACGTGCACCCGGCTCTGGATCGAGCGCGATCACAAACACCGCCCCGCTCACGACGAACCGGAGGTTCGCCGTCTTGATCTCGCCGAGCCGGCGCTGCAGATGAAGTCGATGGGCGTGGCCGACGTGCGCGGTTTCGACTGGCTGGATCGGCCGGAGGACGAGGCGCTCGACCACGCCACGGCGTTGCTCGAACGTCTCGGCGCGATCGACGACGCCGGCGAGCTCACCGAGCGCGGCCGGGCGATGGCGAAACTGCCCATGCATCCGCGGCTCGGGCGGATGATCGTCGAGGCGGCCGACCGCGGCGACGCCGGCCGGGCGTGTCTCTGGGCCGCGCTGGTCAGCGGGCGCGGTCTGCTCACCGGCCCCCCGGCGGCGCGCTTCACGTCGCGGGGGTCGGATCAGCCGGCCTCCGATCTCGTGGTGCACGAGCGGGCCTTCGCCGCGGCGAAGGACGCGCGGTTCCGCACCAACGCCTGCCGCGAGATCGGCGTGCACGCCCTGACCGCCCGCGAGGCCGACCAGACCTGCCGACTCATGCTCCGGGCGGCGAAATCGGCGGGCCTCCACACCCGCGGCGAGCCCCTGCCGACCCACGCGATGGTTGAGTGCCTGCTCGCCGGCTACGGCGACCACGTCGCCGCCCGCCGCGATGAAGCGACGCTCCACTGCGCCATGGTCGGCCGCAAGCGCGTCGTGCTCGACAAGCAGTCGGTGGCGACGGGCAGCCCGCTCATCGTCGCCCTCGACGTTCGTGAGATCGCCCACGCCGGCGGCGTCCGCACCGTGCTGTCGCTGGCGAGCGAGACCGACCTCGACACGCTGGCGTCGCTGTTTCCGGATCGGGTCGCGACGGACGTGGAACTGCGGTGGAACGCCGACCGCCGGGCGGTGGAGCAGGTCGAGCGCTGGGTCTACGACGGACTGACGGTGGACGAGACGGCCCGACCGGCCGAGCCGGGCGAAGCCGCGGCCGCGATGCTCGTCGACCGCATCGAGCCCGGCGAGATCGAGCTGCCCCACTGGAACGCGAAGGTCGACGCCTGGCTCGCGCGGACGCGGTGCGTCGCGGAGTGGTTCCCGCAGCGCGGGCTGTTGCGGTATACGCCGGACGAGCTTCGCGTGATCCTCCTGGAGGTCGTGGCCGGGGCGACGCGGGCGAGCGAGCTGCGCGATCGCCCGGTGTTGCCGGCGATGCGGAATGCGATGTCATGGGAAGATCAGCAGTTCGTTGAGCGGATGACGCCGAACGAGATTGAGTTGCCCTCGGGCCGACCGATGAAGATCGACTACGAGCCCGGCTCGCCGCCGAAGGGTCGGGCGAAGATTCAGGAGTTGTACGGCCTGACCGACACACCGCGCATCGCCGGCGGCCGGCAGCCGGTGCTCCTGGAGATTCTTGCCCCGAACTTTCGACCGGTGCAGATGACCGACGATCTCGCCGGCTTCTGGAAGAACCTGTACCCCGAAGTGAAGAAGGAACTCAAGCGGCGGTACCCGAAGCACGAGTGGCGGTAGGCGGGAGACCGAGGCCCGTCCCGGACGGCGTTGGGAGAGGCGAGACAGTCGTTGCGGGGATTCGGCACTGCGCCTCGTGTGACGATCTCAAACGCGGTTGATACCGTGGATGGAAGCGAAGGAACCGCGGCGAATGAACACCCTTGGTGCGGCCCGCTGAAGCGGGGCCGCGCCGGGCGAATCCCGTACGAAGGGAGTGACCGATGCAGCAAATCGAAGTGAACGCGATGGCGACCGGCGAGGCGTGCGAGCCCTACTGGAAGCGAATGGTCTGCGGCGACCGGGCGGGACTGGCCCTGCGGGCGGACTACCGCGAGTGCCTCGCCGCCGCGGTCCGGGAGTGCGGGTTCCAGTCGCTCCGGCAGCACGGGATGTTCCACGACGACATGTTCCTCTGGCACCGCGAAGACCAGCCGATGCGGTTCCAGTACCTGTTCTCGAACTACGACTATTACCTCTCACTCGGCCTGCGACCGTTCGTCGAGCTGAGCTTCATGCCGCGGTGGATGGCGGCGAAGGACAGCCGGGTGTTCGCGGTCGACTGCGCCGCCTCCCCGCCGAAGGACTACGGCCAGTGGTGGAAGCTCGTCCACGAAACAGTCAGCGCCCTCGTGGATCGCTACGGCGTCGAGGAGGTGCGGTCCTGGCACTTCGAGGTTTGGAACGAGGCGGACATCGCCTTTTTCGACGGCACGCAGGACGAGTACTTCGAGCTCTACCGCCACGCGGCCGACGCGGTGAAAAGCGTGGACGAAACACTTCGCATCGGCGGCCCGGCGACGAGCAACTTCAAAGCCGACGACGACGGGGTCTTCCGCCCCGTCTGGGTCGAAGCGATGATCGACTTCTGCGATCGCGAGCATCTGCCGCTCGACTTCGTTTCGACGCATCCCTATCCGACCGACTTCGCCTTCGACGAGGCGAAGAAGAAGCACATCGGCATGGTGCGCGACCTCGACGCCACGCACACCGACCTGAAACTGTTGCGGAAGGTGGTGGACGCCGGGGCGATGCCGCACCTGCCGATTCACTGCAACGAGTGGGGTTCGTCGCCCGGCGCCCGCGATCACGTGCACGACCACGTGTTCAGCGGATCGTTCCTGCTCTACAACCTGCTGAAGTCGGTGGGGCTGGTGGATTCGATGGCGCGGTGGGTGTTCTGCGACGTTTCGGAAGAGCGGCCGCCGGGCGAGGCGGAGTTCCACGGGGGATGGGGATTGATGACCGTGCACGGCATCCGGAAGCCCGGATTCCACGCCTATGCGTTCCTCAACCGCCTCGGCGGGACGATGCTGCACAACGAGGACGGGGCGGCGGTCTTCCGCGGCGACGGGGACTGGCAGGTGCTGCTGCACAATCATCAGCACTATGTCGATCGCGAGATGCAGTGGGAAACCTTCGAGGGCGCGCAGCGCATGATCGGCCACGGCGAGTCCAGGTCGTGCGAGGTCACGCTCACCGGCCTGCCTCCACGCGTGCGGCTCCGCCGGCGACTCGTGGACCGCGAGCACGGCTGGGCCCGGCCCGCGTGGGTCGAGATGGGCAGCCCCGACTGGCCGACGCCGGATCAACTCCAGGTCCTGCACGAGGCCGCGATGCCCGGTGAAACGGTCGAAACCCATGACACGGAAGACGGCCGGCTTACGATGCGGCAGGAGTTGGACGCACACGCATTTGCGTTGATCGAAGTGGAGAAGGCGTAGCGATGGCCACAGGCGGGTGCTGGGAAGCGGCCCGCGAGCGCGGGGCCGCGCCGATGAATCGAGGGCCGGGCGATCATGACGGATATCTGGCCGTTCATCTTCGCCGGGGGATTGCTCGGGCTGCAGGGCGGGTTCGCGCCGGGGCCGCTGACCGCCCTGGTGATCAGTGAAGGGATTCGTCACGGCAAGCGGGCGGGGATGCTCGCGGGGCTCGCGCCGCTGATGACCGACGGGCCGGTCATTGTTGCCTCGCTGCTGCTCCTCACCGCCCTGCCGGGCGGGAACACGACGCTGGGCGTCATCGCCGGCGGCGGAGCGGTGCTGCTGGTGTACCTCGGCCTGCGGGGTCTGCGGGCCGGGGAAGAGAAGTTCCGATTCCACGGCGATCTCCACGGCGGCGGCGGGACCGTGCTTCGCGCGATCGGCGTGAACCTGCTCAACCCCAACCCCTACCTGTTCTGGTTCACCATCTGCGCCCCGCAGATGATCGCCGGCTACCGCGAGCATGGGCCGGGCGCCCCGCTCGGATTCGTCCTGGCGTTTTACATCGGGCTCGTCGGGGTGAAACTCACGCTCGGCCTGGTCGCGGGCGTCGCCGCCACCCGCCTCCGCCCGCGCCTGCTCATGTGGGCGAATCGCGTGCTGTCGGTGTTGATGCTGCTCTACGCCATCGTGTTCGCAATCAAGGCGTATGGGCTGATCACGTGATCCCCACCGAAAAAAAAACGCGGTGGGCTTTCGGCCGGCGGCACCTCGTGAACGAACGCGGGAACGGCGGCATGCCGCGCGCGTCGACGTGAAAGCCCACCCCCTCCTCGACGTGGATCCGGACGCTAACGCGATGGATTACCGCTGGATGCGATAATCCGTCGGTACTGCGGTTGACGGTTCACGCGCGATTCGGAGTACAATGTCCCCCCACGTGCGGCTGATGTGGCCGGGCGATGACGAGTCGGCTTGGGAGCACGCTCATGCGGCAACGCGGACGAAACGTGGGACGGTGGCAATGGCGGGTGCATCAGGCGGCGGCGATCCTCCTCGGGCTCGGCGGCGCCACAAGCTTCGCGCAGGCCCCGGAGGCGGCGCCCGCCGGGCCGCCCGGACAAGTCCCCACCGGCACGGGCATCACGATCGACGAGCTGTTCATGACCAGCCCGGTCATCAACTTCATCCTCCTCGTGATGTCGGTGCTCGCCCTGCTGATCTTTCTCTACCTGCTGATGACGATCCGGACCGGGGCGTTCGCCCCGGCCCGGTTCATCGACAACGTGACCAAGCTCGTGCTCAGCCGGCAGTTCAAACAGGCCCAGAACCTGTGCCAGAACAACGAGCAGTTTTTCGCCGCGAGCATGATCCAGCGCTGCGTCGAACATCACCGCAGCGATCCGGCGGTGGTCATGGAGGTGCTGAGCACGGAAGGCCGGCGACGGGCGGACATCATCCGCAACCGGATCAACTATCTCGCCGAGATCGGGGCGATCGCCCCGATGCTCGGGCTGCTGGGCACGGTGATCGGGATGATCAAGGCGTTCTTCACGCTGGACACCCGCACGCCGGGCACGGCGGCGCTGCTGAAGGACAGTATCGCCGAGGCGATGGGCACGACGATGTTCGGGCTGATCGTGGCCCTGCTCGCGGGGGTGTTCTACGTGATCGTGCGCGGCCGGGTGACGGCGGTGCTCGCCGACACCGAGCAGGTCTGCCACACCGTGGCCGACCACGTGATCCGGGCGGGGCGGTCGCGGTCGAACAGTTCCTCGTCGTCGGAGCGTGAGTCGAAGCAGGAGACAACGGCATGAGCTTTGAATCCGACCAGCCGGAAGCAAGGCGCAGTCTGCCGCTGGCGCCGATGCTCGACATCCTCTTCCTGCTGCTCGTGTTCTTCGTGACCACGAGCACCTTTCAGGCCGAGGAACGGCAGATGGACGTGATGCTGCCCACGGCGGAGACGGCCCCTCGGGCCGACGCTTCGCCCACGCAGATCGTGATCAACGTGCTCGACGACGGGTCGATCCAGGTCGGACCGTCGACGTACACCATCGACGCCCTCGGCCGGCTGCTGGGGCAACTGGTGGACGACTTTCCCAACGAACAGGTGGTGATCCGCGGCGACCAGGACGTGAAGTACCAGCGGATCATCCGCGTGATGGACACCGCCCGGGCGGCGGGCATCCGCAGCATCTACTTCGCCACGGTGAAGTCGGCCTCCCAGGTCACCGGCGAGCCGGTCGGCGGCTGAACGCGGCGCCACGACGCCCCGTATCATGCATCATGCACTCTTCCCGTGATGGCAATTCGGTGTCAGGGTCGCTTCCGCCCGCGGGGCGGGGCGCCAACGTCGGGCTCACGCAGCCCGGCTCTGACTCACGCATGCGGTCGTTCGCGGCCCTGTCCATGGTCCTGACCGTGTTGCTCGCGACACCGACATTCGCCCAGAACGACGCGGATCGGCAGTTCACCTTCGCCTATCAGCTCATGCGGCGGGGCGAGACGGAACTCGCCGTCGACGCCTTCGAGTCGTTCAATCGTCAGTTCGACGACGATCCCCGCACGAGCGACGCTTATTACTACCTCGCCCTGCTGTCGTACCGGCAGGGCGACGTGGACACGGCGAGGCGGTCGCTGAGCCAGGTGAGCCGGCCGGTGACGATCGCCCCCGCCGCGGTCGACCTGCTGCGCGGGCAGGTGCTGCTGGTGAGCAACCAGCCGGCGGAGTCGGCGAAGGTGCTGGAACAGATCGAAGAGTCGAAGCTGGCCGACGACGCCACGCGGTCGACCTGGCGTTACCTGCTCGGCGTGGCGTATCGCAGCATCGGCAACGACGCGGGGGCGGCGGCGCAGTTTGAGGCGTCGGCCAAGCTCGAAACGTCCATTCAGGCCGCGGCCCTGCTCGAACTCGGCAAGGCCCGCATCGCCCTGAACCAGACGAACCAGGCCATCGACGCATTGCGGCGGGCGGCGAAGGCGGCGGGCGATCCCGCCGTCGCCGGCGACGCCCGCGCGCTCGCGGCGGGGCTGGCCTACCAGGCCGGCCGCTTCGACCTCGCCGCCGAGCTGTGGCGCGAGGTGATCGACCAGCACGCCACGCACCCGGCGTTCCAGCAGGCGCCGCTCCAGCGCGTCCAGGCCCTCGCGGCCGGCGGGCAATACCCGCGGCTCATCGAGGAATACGACGCCCTGGCGAAGCTGATGTCCGAGTCCGACCGCGCGGAGGCGACGTACTGGCTCGCGGTGTCCCAGGCCCAGCTCGAGAAATACCACGCCGCGGCCGAGACGCTCGAGTCATTCCTCAAGAACTATGGCGACCACCCGATGGCGGCCGAGGCGCACTACCTGCTCGCCGTGTCGCTGTACCGCACGGAGCAGTTCGAGCGGTTCGAGCAAGTGGCGGCCGACTTCGTGGCCGATCGGCGGAACTCGCCGCGGCGGATGGACCTGATGTACCTCTGGGGCCAGGCGGCGATCCGGACCGACCGGGCGGAGGAAGCGATCCGCCGGCTCAGCCCGCTCGCCGAATCGCAGGGCGAGCCGCACGCGGCCACCGCCCTGCTTCAGCGGGCCGCCCTTTTCGCCCGGACGGACCGCGCCGACCGCGCCATCGCGGACTACCAGGCCTTCGTTGAGCGTTACGAAGCCGACCCGCGCGTCGCCACCGCCCGTCGGCGACTGATCGACCTCGCCTTCCGACAGGGCGAGTTCGAGAAGGTGATCCCGGCAGCGAAGCAGTGGCTCGCCGACGGCCGGCCCGACACCGCCGCGGCGGCGAACGTCAAGCTTCGCCTCGCCATCGCCCAGATCAAGTCCGACGCCACGGAGGCGGCGCTGAAGACGCTGGATGACCTGATCGCCACGAAGCCGGCCGACGACGTCGCCTCGCTGGCCCATTACTACCGCGGGCTGCTGCTCACCGCCCGGGCCCCGGTGGCCGCCGGGGCGGACAATGCGACATTGCATCAGGCGGTGGCATCGCTGGAACAGGCCCTGGCCGGGCCGCTCGGCGAATCGCAGAAGCTCGAGTCGTGGCAACTGCTCGCCCGGCTGCAGCGGACCGCGGGGCGGACGGACAAGGCCCTCGACGCGTTCGAGCAGCTCAGCCGGCGGAAGAAGCCGGCGGAGTTCGAGACGCCGGTCGCCATGTGGATCGGCCGGGAACTGCTTCGGCGAGGCGACGCGGACAAGGCGATCCGATGGTTCACCCTCGTGCTCGAGCGATCCGGCCTCGAGCCGGACACCGAGACCGAAGCCCTGTTCCGGGCCGGCCAGGCCTACCGCGAACTCGGGCAGTGGAGCAAGGCGATCGACGCGTTGCGCAAGGTCGTCGCCTTCGGGCACGGCTTCGGCGACCAGGGCCGACTCAGCCTCGCCCAGGCACTGGTCGGGGCGGAGCAGGTGGACCAGGCACTGGACGAATACGACATGCTCATGTCGGCCGATTCGAGCCGGGTCGCCGCGACCGCCCTGTTCGAAGGCGCGCAGCTTCGGATGAAGCGGGCGAACCAGTACGCCGCGGCCAAGGATGAACGCCGGGCGTCTGCCGAACGCCGCGAGGCCCGCAAGCGACTCAATCGGCTGGTCATTCTCTACTCCCTGCCGCAGCTCGAACCGCTTCCGCAGCAGGCGCTGCTCGACCTCGCCCGGCTGGACATGGCGGCAGGCGCACCCGACGCCGCCCGCGAGCACTACCGAGAACTCATCCAGCGATTCGGGGAAAGCCCCTGGGCGGCCATCGCCCGGGCCGAGGTCATGATCCTCGACGGCAAGCGCGGCGACGGGGTGTTCCTGCTCGAGAAGGTCGCCACGAAAAGCGAGAGCGACGTGGTCAAGCAGGCCGCCCGCCGGCGACTGCGGGAACTCGGAGAAACACCATGAGCCATCGTGAGAGAATCTTCGGCATCGTCGCGCTGGTGGTGAGTCTCGTCGTGCACGGCGTGGTGGCGATGGAAGCGATGAACGTGTCCCTCGACGCGGCCGGCGCCCGGCTGTTCCGCCCGCCCCCTCTCGAGCCCGACGACATGGTCCGCGCCTACCGGGCCGATACGGACCTGATCGTGGACGAGGGGGTGGCGCCCATCGAATCACTCGACGAAATGGTGATGACCGGCGAGGGCGCGACCGACGACACCGCGGCGGCGAAGCGCGAAGCGGAGCAGATGATCGACGAGCCCGACGTCCCGGACGAACTGCCGGACGACATGACCGAGCCGTCGGAGGTGGCCGGCTCGGAACCGGACGACCTCGATCCCGCCCCGCCCCCGCCGCCGGCCGGGCCGATTCCCGACATCACGGGTAAAACGAAATCCGTCGACCTGACCGAGAAACTCATCGCGATGGGCAGCGCGTCGGTGGTGCTGCCGAAGTTCGTGGGCGACATGGACATCGTGCAGGCCCCCGATCCGCAGGCCAGGCCCGTCGACCCGACGCGATCGGTCGGCGAAGCCGACCTTGAAGCCGTGGCCTCCGCCGGGCGCGATGGCGACGGGGCCGGCGAAGACGAGATCGACGTGGAAGGACTCGCCGCGGGCGACG
>CAYFQS010000002.1:0-36305 GCA_964345245.1 uncultured Planctomycetaceae bacterium
GGAGTCGGCTGAATCCGACGTGGTCGCGGTGGAGTCAGCACCGGACCCGGCAACCGCCGAAGCGGTAGCCGAGCCGGTGGAAGAAGCCGTTGCCGACGCGGCGGTTGAAGATGCGGTAGTCGAGGACTCGCAGGCAGCCGAAGCGCCCGCGACCCCTGAGGTCGACGGAATCGTGGAGGCCGCTCCGGTGATTCAGCCGCGGGCAGCGATTGAAACCGAAGCAACCGAGCCGCAGGCGGAGGTCGTCACGCCGCCCGCCGGGGCCGACGGCGACGCCGGCGCGATGTCGCAGCTCATGAAGGACGCCGTGGACGACTACTTCGGCAAGCTGATCCGCAAGCCGGAGGAACTCGCGGACGCTGAGGAAGCCGCGCCATCCGATTCGGCGACCTCGAAGCAGACGGAAGAGACGGACGACGCCGAGCAGACCGCCGGCGCCGATGCCGACGCCGTGCTGCGTGACTTCGGCCTGAGCAAGTGATCCCGACTGACCAAGAGAGACCTGTGATGAATGCCATGAAGCGTAAGCTGATGAAGATTTCGTTGGTCGCCGTGGTGGTGATCGCGGCCGCCGGCTGCTCGCAGCCGCAACACGCCAATCGTCGTGACGCCCTGAACCGGTGGACCGCGGCGCGGGGGAGCGTGATCTACGGCCTGGCGCTGCAGCAATTCGAAGTCGGCGACCTCGACAAGGCCGAGAAGACCTGCACCCAGGGTCTGCAGACCGATCCGAACAACGCCATGTTCTTCGAACTGGCCGGTCGGATCGCGCTGGAACGCGGCCACCTCGAACGCGCCTTCCACATGTTCGAGCAGTCCATCGCCCTCGGGCCCGGACGCAGCGAGCCGCACTACATGCTCGGTGTGCTGCTGCAACGCTGGCAGCGGCCGGAACAGGCACTGGAGGCCTACGAGACGGCCTACAAGTTCGCTCCCGACCAGGTCAATGCGCTGCTTGCGATCAGCGAGATGCTCGTGGAACTCGGTCGCGAAAACGAGGCGGTTAACCGCCTCGAAGAGAAGCTCGTCTATTTCGAGAACAATGCCGCCATCCGTGTCGCGCTCGGACGCATCTATCTCATGCAGCGCGATTTCGACGATGCGGTGGACGTGATGACCGAGGCCTCGCTGCTGGCGCCGGAAGACGGGACCGTGCTCGAGCAGTTGGCGATGGCCGAGTTCGCCGCCGAGCATTACGCCTCGGCCACGCGGCACCTCGAACAGATTCTCGACCGGAAGGAACTCGGCGAGCGGATCGACTTGAAGCTCGCGCTCGGCGACTGCTACGTGGCGACCGACGATCTCGTGCCCGCCCGCCGGGTGTTCCTCGAGATCACCGCGGCCGACCCCACGAACGTCAACGCGTGGATCAAGTTCGGACAGGTGGCGTGGATGGTGGGTGATCTGCAGCGGGCGCGGCATGCGGCCGGGCGGGTTGTCTCCCTCGATCCCCAGCGCTACGAGGGCTACCTGCTTCAGGGCATCCTCCACCGCCGGGCCGGCGATCACGACCAGGCGCTGTCGCGCTTTGAACGGGCTTCCCGTCTGGCCCCGGACTCCGCGGCTCCGCTGATTCTCAAGGGGCTGACCTTTGAGCAACTCGGCGAGTCCGCCGCCGCGGGCCGGGCTTACCAGAGCGCACTGAAGATTGATCCGGATGACGCTCGGGCTCGGCAGCTGCTGGCGAGCGTCGAGGGCGCGGCGCCGTAAGCGCGCGTCCGCTTTTGTCGCTCGGACGTGGGGACGCCGGGCGATGCCGGGGCAACGAATGGAGCGGCCGGACTCGGCCGCCGCCAGGAGGCAAGCCCGTCGTGTGGCTCGGCAAACTGCTCAGTTTGACTGTCTTCGTGCTCTGCGCCGCCGCGCTCGCGGCGATCGTGACGAGTGCGGCGGCGGGAATCTGGGAGCCGGCCAAGATGCGCTGGCCCACCCAGGCCGCCATCATCGTGGCCGGGGCCGGCGGCGTGAGCGTCGCGTTCTGGCTCGTCATCGCCGCGTCAGTCGAATCACAGCTTTCCCGCCTCCGCCGGCACGTCGAATCCTTCGGCCGGGCCGAGCTGACCACCGTCAACTACAGACCGCAGTTCTGGCTTCGCCCGCTCACCCAGTCGCTGGACAAGACGCTGTCGCAACTTCGGGGCCGGATTGAGCAGCTTCAGGCCCAGCGGCGTGAACTGGAGATTCAGGCCCGCGTCGCCGAGGCCGAACGCCAGCATGCCGAGGCCATCCTGCATTCGATTTCCGATTCCGTGCTCGTGACCGATGCGTTCAACGAAGTGGCCATCGCCAACGAAGCCGCGGCCGAGGCCCTGCAGTTCGAGCTCGACCAGTCCCGCCACGCCCCGGTGGGCAAGGTCGTTCGAGAACCGGCGCTCACCAAGCTGATCAAGGACACGCGGGAAAGCGGGAATCCGACGAATCGCCGCCACGTCGAGTTCCAGCTCGGCGGCAACGGCCGGGCCGCGACCTACGATGTGACCCTCTCCTGCGTGACCAACCCGCAGTCCGAGGTGGTCGGCGTGGTGACGATCCTCCACGACATCACGCGGGAGAAGGAAATCAGCGAGATGAAAAGCGACTTCGTCTCGAGCGTTTCGCACGAGTTGCGCACGCCGCTGAGCTCGATCAAGGCCTACGTGGAGATGCTTGTCGACGGCGAGGCCGAGGACGAACAGACCCGGGCCGAGTTCTACTCGATCATTCAGTCGGAGACGAACCGTCTCTCGCGGCTGATCGACAACATCCTGAACATCAGCCGCATCGAGTCGGGGATCGTGAAGGTTCAGCGGGAGAACATCTCGCTGCCGTCGATCATCAAGGAAACGGTGGACGTGCTTCAGCCGCAGGCCCGGGCGAAGCAGATCACGCTCAGCGAGCAGTCGTCTCCGCTGTTCTACGAGGTCTACGCGGACAAGGACATGGTCTACCAGGCCGTGCTGAACCTCGTGGGCAACGCGATCAAGTACACCCCGGCCGGGGGACGGGTCAACGTGAATACGGTGGTTGACGAGCATCGGCGGCAAGTGACGGTGAACGTCACCGACACCGGGGTGGGCATCCCCTCGGAGGCCCTGCCGCATCTGTTCAACAAGTTTTACCGGGTCAACGACCACAAGAAGATCGCCAAGGGCACCGGCCTCGGGCTCAATCTCGTCAAGCACATTGTCGAAACTGTACATGGCGGCGCGGTCAGTGTGACCAGCGAAATCGGCAAGGGCAGTACATTCAGATTCTCGTTGCCGATCGCGGAGAACAGCAATTAGTGGAGTGAGGTGTTCAAGATGTCGAGTTCGGGTGAAAAGAAGACCGTGCTGGTCGTCGATGATGAAAGCCACATCCTGCACGTGGTGAGTCTGAAGCTGCGTAACGCCGGCTATGAGGTGATCACCGCCCAGGATGGCGAAGAGGGCCTCGACGTCGCGCTGCAGAGCCGGCCCGACCTGCTCATCACCGATTACCAGATGCCGTTCATGACGGGCCTGGAGTTGTGTGAAAAGCTCAAGGAGCACGCAGCGACCGCCCGCATTCCCGCGCTCATGCTCACCGCTCGCGGGTTCAACCTCAACGACGATGACGTGGACCGCACCAACATCGTGGGCGTGCTGAGCAAGCCGTTCAGCCCCCGTGAAGTGCTCGGCAAGGTTCAGGAACTTGTGCAATCGGAGGCGGCGATCCAGTCTTGACCAGCATCTCGACGCAATTCGATGCTTCGGCGACGGGCGGCTGCCTCGACCGGCGGTGCGAGCAGATCGGTGTGACCCTGGTGCACGCCGAGCCGGACGGCCGGATCACCACGGTCGTCTCGCCGGACAGCGGCTGGCTGGAGAAGCTCGTCGCGGAGTCGGCGATCTTCGCCGCTGTACTCGCCCGCCACGCCGCGGACTGGGCCGAGCCCGGCGCCGCTCATCCCATGGAGATCTGGCCGGGTTGCTGGGTCGTGCCGCTGCCGATCATGCAGCGGCGGCGGTGCGTCGGGTTCGAGATCGCCTTGCTGTTGACCGATCGCCTGCTCGGCAGCGAGCAGTTCGTGCAGATCTGTTCCGCCGCCGGGCTCGATCACACCGTCATGGTCGGCCGGGCCCGCCACGCGCCCTTCGTGCGGGAGGCGGAGATTCGTCGTCTCGCCCGCATGCTGCACTGGATGTCGCGGGACGTCGACCGCCTCGAACGCCACGTCGGTGAGATCGATCTGCTCAGTTCGCAACTGTCCGAGAGCTACGAAGAGTTGAGTCTGCTCTACAAGCTCTCGGCCAACATGGTGCTGACCAAGGAGCCGGCGGGCTTCCTCGACGAGGCCTGCCAGGACCTTCAGCAGGTGGCGGCGCTCAAGTGGCTGGCGCTGCAGCTCGTCGACACCGACGACCGGTTGGACGAGTTGAAAGGCCGGCTGATTGTCGCCGGCGATCCGCCGTGCGATCGCGCCCGCCTCGGCGAGGTCGGGGGCGAGTTGCTCGCCGGGCTCGGCGAAGACCGCGGCCCCCGCATTTGCGAGCACGGTCGCCACACCGGCGTGCCCGGTCTCGGCGAGCTCAGCGACCGCATGCTCATCGTCCCGCTGATCCGGGAGGACGAGCCGCTCGGCGTGCTCGTCGGGGCCGAGAAGATTGACGACACCGAGCTCTCCAGTGTCGACAGCAAGCTGGCCAACTCCCTGGCCCAGAACATCTGCATCTTCCTCGAGAACGCGATGCTCTACGAGGACATGCAGGAGATGTTCATGGGCACGCTGCACGCCCTGATCTCCTCGATTGACGCGAAGGACACGTACACCTGCGGTCACTCCGAGCGGGTGGCGTTGCTCTCCCGCCAGCTTGCCCTGGCCGCGGGCATCGACGAAGAGACCGCCGAACGCATTTACCTCGCCGGGCTGGTCCACGACGTGGGCAAGATCGGCGTGCCGGAGTCCGTGCTCTGCAAGCCCGGCCGGCTGACCCGCACCGAGTTCGAGCTGATCAAGCTCCACCCCGAGATCGGCGCGAAGATTCTCAAGGACATCCGGCAGATGAAGGACCTGCTGCCCGGCGTGCTCCACCACCACGAACGCTACGACGGCAAGGGCTATCCACACGGTCTGGCGGGCGAGGATATTCCGCTGTTCGGGCAGGTCATCTGCCTCGCCGACAGCTTCGATGCGATGAGCACGAACCGCACCTACCGCGCCGCCATGCCCCGCGAGGAGGTGCTCGAAGAGATGAGGCGCTGCGCCGGTACGCAGTTTGAGGCGAAACTCGCGTCGGTCTTCGTCACCCTCGATTTCGAGCCCTTCGACGAAATGGTCGTCTGCCACCAGCATCGCGAGGCGGAGATGGTCTCATGGGAGCAACCCGATGAAACTCACGAATGAAACCTACGACGAAATCGCGGTGGTGAGCATCCAGGGCGAGCTGACCGTGGATGAGATCGATGCGTTCACCCGCAAGATCGATGAACTGACCGACAAGGACGTGCGCGACTTCGTGCTTGACCTGGAGTCGCTGGACTTCGTGGACTCGCGCGGGCTCGAGACGCTGTTGTGGCTTCAGGAGTCGGCCGGGGAGCGGCTGGGGCAGGTGCGGCTGGTCGGCCCCAAGGAGTCGGTGGCGAAAATTCTCGAGATTACGCGGCTCGAACACCACTTCGACGCCTTCGATGATGTCGACAGCGCGGTGAGGAGTTTGCGATGAGTGACGGGCAGAGGATGGAAACGGCAGCCGACACACAGCGACCGGTCGATAAGAAACAGATCGGCCAGTTGCTGCTGTCGCGGCAGATGATCTCGCAGGACCAGATCGAACAGGCCCTGCAGCATCAGAAGGAGCAGGGCCACCAGCGCCTGCTTGGCGAGGTGCTCGTTGAACTGGGCTTCGTGACCGAAGACCAGGTCATGGAGGTGCTCGCCGAGGCGTACGAGGTGCCTTACGCCAAGCTGAGCCCGCGCATCGCCGATCCGAAGGTGATCGAGGTCCTGCCCCGCGAGTTCATTGAGAAGAATTGCGTCCTGCCGCTGTTCCTGGTCAACAGCCGATTGACGGTGGCGGTGCACGAGCCGTCCAACGTCTTCCTGCTCGAGGAGATCGAGCGGCTCACCGGGCGCACGGTGCAGATCGTCGCCGCCACGGCCCGTGACATCCAGCAGACGATCCAGGCCTACCTGCCGTCGGCGAACGTGTTCGTCATTGACGAGATCGTCGATGACATTCAGCCGGAGGACTTCTCCCTCGTCGAGAGCCAGGTGACGGACCTGACGAATCTCGAAGAGGTCGCGGGTCACTCGCCGGTGGTGAAACTGGTCAATTACCTGATCTACTCGGCGGTGCAGGAGGGGGCCAGCGACGTCCATATCGAGCCGGACGAAGGCAAGCTGCGGGTGCGGTATCGCGTGGATGGCCGGCTGTTCGAGAAAATCTCCCCGCCGTACCAGATGCATCCCGCGGTGGTCAGCCGGATCAAGATCATGGCCGACCTGGACATCTCCGAGCGCCGCGTGCCGCAGGACGGGGGCATCCACGTGCGCCTCGACGGCCGGGACATCGACCTCCGTGTGAGCACCATGCCCGGCAAGCACGGGGAAAAGGTCGTGATCCGGATCATCGACAAGCGGAATGTGATGGTCTCGCTGGAGAAGCTCGGCTTCAGCTACGACATGCTCCAGGTGTTCAAGGAAGTCCTGCATCAGCCGAACGGCATCGTGCTCGTGACCGGCCCGACAGGGAGCGGGAAGACGACCACGCTCTATTCCGCCCTCGCCGAGATTCACGATCCCGAGGTGAACATCTCGACCGTCGAAGACCCGGTCGAGTTCAGCATGGAGGGCGTGAACCAGTTTCAGGTCAACGAGAAGGCGGGCTTCAACTTCACCAACGCCCTGCGGGCGCTGCTCCGTCAGGACCCGGACATCATCATGCTCGGCGAGATCCGCGACGTGGACACGGCCCGGATCGCGACCCAGGCCGCCCTCACCGGCCACCAGGTGCTCTCGACGCTGCACACGAATGACGCCCCGAGCGCGGTGACGCGGTTGATGAACATCGGTGTCGAACCGTACCTCATCGCCGCCTCGTTGCGCGGCGTGCTGGCCCTGCGGCTGGTCCGCAAAATCTGCTCGAACTGCAAGGAGCCGGTCGAAGCCACGCCGCTCATGAAGCGAAGCGTCGAGAAGGCGGTGGGCAAGGTGGACACGCTCTACCACGGCGCCGGTTGCGCCAAGTGCCGGCACACGGGGTTCGCCGGTCGAATCGGCGTGTTCGAGCTCTTTTCACCCACCGACGAGATGCTCGACCTGATCGCCGGCGGGGCGGGGCTGCACGCGATCCGCGAGCAACTCGCCAAGACCGGCTTCCAGACCCTGCGCCAGGACGGGATGGAGAAAGTCAAGGCCGGGCTGACCACGGTTCAGGAAGTCCTTTACGCCTCGACGGGATGAGCGGTTCCGCCCACGCCCCATCGGGCGGGAGGTCAAGATGTCACGATTTCTCTATCAGGCCCGCGACGCGCAGGGCGAAATGATCTCCGGGGCGCTTTCAGCCGGCACCCTCGCCGAGGCCGGTCAACTGGTACGCAAGGAAGGTAAGTTCGTGGTCAACATTGAGCAGGACCACGGCGACGCCGACGACACCGAAGACGCGCCGCTCCAGGAGCGGGCCCGGCGGGTCAAGCGCGACGAGGTCATCCAGTTCGCCCACCAGATGGCGGTGATGATGGAGACCGGCGTGCCGCTGGGCGAGGCGCTGGGCTCGATCACCGACCAGGCGGGCAAGACTGACTTCGCCGCCGTCCTCGAAGACGTGAGCCACACCGTGCAGGGCGGTTCGCCGTTCTCCGTCGCCCTCGGTCGCCATCCCCATGTCTTTCCCAAGCTGATGGTCTCCCTGCTCCGGGCGTCTGAGGCCAGCGGCACGATGAGCCAGATGCTCGAGCGGATCAGTCGGTATCTTGCCAAGGAACGCCAGACGCTGAAGAAGATTCGCGGCGCCCTGACGTATCCGACGTTCATGGTGCTCATGGCGTTGACAGTCACGGTGTTTCTGCTGACCTTCGTGTTGCCGCGGTTCGCGACAATTTACGAGAACCGCGGGGCGACGCTGCCGCTGCCGACGCGGATGCTGCTGGGTACGTCGACCATCACCGTGCAGTATTGGTACATCTGGCTGACATTGCTCGTCGCGGCGGTGGGCGGGGTCATCTGGTTCCGTCGAACGCCTCAGGGCCGACGGACCCTCGACTGGTGCAAGATTTCCCTGCCCCTGCTCGGTGATATGTTCCGCCAGCTCTACATCACCCGCGCCACCCGCACCATGGGCACGATGATCACGGCCGGTGTGCCGATGCTCGACATGATCGCCATCGTCCGCGAGGTGACCAACAACGTCCACTACGAAGAGTTATGGGGCGAGGTGGACGAGCGATTGAAGCAGGGGGCGCAGCTCTCCGAGCCGCTGTTCGACAGCGACCTGATCCCCAGGACCATGGCCCGCATGATCAGCGCCGGAGAGAAGGCGGGCCGACTCGGCCAGGTCATGGACCGCATCGCCGAGTTCGCCGAGGAGGACTTCGACGAATCGGTCAAGCGCGCCACCCAGTTCATCGAGCCGGTGATGATCAGCTTCATGGGCGGGATCATCGGGGTGGTCGCCATCAGTCTGCTTCTGCCGATCTTCTCGATCAGCAAGGTGATGGCGGGGTAGTTGGTGACAGTCTGATCCGGGCCTTCGACCGCCGCTTCGCGGCCGGCTCAGGCCCCGGCTTTGGGGCCGGTGGCGCTGCGGAGAATCTCCCGGAGGCGGATGACGTTCGTCTGGCGTTCCGCCGGCGTGTCGGCCGGAGGGCAGCGCAACACCAGCCCGTCCACGCCCACCTCCAGCAGGCGGGGCAGCACATACTGCTCGTAGCACTCCCAATAACGATCGCCGCGATACACGCCGCCGAGCGACACGTCGTTGGTGTCGCTCCAAAGGGAAACCCTCCCGTGGAACTTCCGCCACGCGGGGGCCGAGTCGATCTCGCCCGGCCCGGTGTGCATCTGCATTGACCGGAGCTTGGGAATCCGCAGCAGGTTGTCGACCTGGTGGAGGTAGTCGCCGCAGGAATGAATGAACACGCCCGTCTCGGCCTCGGCGATCCGCTGCATGCTCGGCAAACAGAACTCCTCGTACATGGCCGGTGACAACGGAATCACCGCCGAATCATCCGCGATGCAAATGCCCATGTCTTCGCCGCAACACGGGAAGTTGCGTCCGGGGAACGCGGGGACTTCGCACACCTGTCGCTGAAGCGCGCAGAACTCGATCGTCGTGTCGGTGATGATCTCGATCAGCTTCTTCACCCGTTCCGGATCGTCGATCATGTCCATGAGCAGGTCTTCATAGTGCCGCATCTGGCAGGCGACGGTGAACGGACTCTGCAGGTCCATGAGCTCGATGGGCACGCGGCCGTCGGTGCGGTCCTGAAGCCAACGCATCTGGCTCATGAGCCGCTGCACGGTGCGCGCCTTGGCGAGGTCGGGCTTCCGCAGGTGGTCGACCTCGGTGATGGACTCGAGTACGGGCATGGCCCACGGCATCTCGTTGGCGTGGTACTTCTCCTCGCAGCCGAACGCCGCCGCGATCACACACACGCCGCACACCGGATCGAAGTCGGGCACGTAGTCCGCATCGACTTCAAGCTGCATCTCCAGCATCGGCCGATAGTGTCTTTCGAAGGCGAGTTCCACGTCATTGATAAGCTGGTAGGGCGTGAGCCCGCTGTCGGGCGCGAGGGCCTCGGCGACCGCGAAGGCCCCGGGCTCACACCGATATGCCGCCGCCAACGCCGGCCCCGCCGTCCGCTTCCGTTCTTCCAACCGCGCGTAGACTTCCTGTGCATCCATGCGTCAGATTGTGCGCAGCGACGTGGGTGGAGGCAAGCCCGGGGGTGCCGACCACGCGGCACGCCGGGAACGCACAGCGGCGCGCAGTCACACAGTCACAGTTCACGCTCGGGAATCGTGATGCGAGTGACCTGATGTTCGGCCACAAGGAGAACCGCTCACCCCGCCGCGGCGGTGCGGTGGAGCTTCGGACGCAGGTACTCGCCCGTGTGGCTGCCGGCCACGGTCGCCACGTACTCCGGCGTGCCCTCCGCGACGACCGTCCCGCCGCCGTCCCCGCCTTCGGGACCCAGGTCGATGATCCAGTCGGCGCACTTGATCACGTCCAGGTGATGCTCGATCACGATCACCGTGCTGCCCCGGTCGCAAAGGCGATTCAGCACGTTGAGCAGATTATGGATGTCCGCGAAGTGCAGCCCGGTGGTCGGTTCGTCCAGCATGTAGATCGTGTGGCCCGTACCGGCCTTGCCGAGTTCCGAGGCCAGCTTCACCCGCTGCGCCTCGCCGCCGGACAGCGTTGTTGACGCCTGCCCGAGGTGCACGTAGCCCAGGCCGACATCACGGAGCGTGCGGAGCATGCTCACGATCTTCGGATGGGCGTCGAAGAACTCCAGCGCCTCCTCCACCGTCATGTCGAGCACGTTGGAGATGTTCTTGCCGCGATAGGTGATCTCGAGCGTCTCGCGGTTGTAGCGGGCGCCCTTGCAGGTCTCGCATTCGACGTACACGTCGGGCAGGAAGTGCATTTCGATCTTCTTGGTGCCCTGGCCCTGGCAGGCCTCGCATCGGCCGCCCTTGACGTTGAAGCTGAAGCGGCCGGCGTTGTAGCCGCGAATCTTCGCCTCCTTCGTCTTCGCATAGAGCTGGCGGATCAGGTCGAACACGCCGGTGTACGTCGCGGGGTTCGACCGGGGCGTGCGGCCGATCGGCGATTGATCGACTTCGATGACCCGATCCACCGCCCCGAGCCCGTTGATCCGGTCGTGCGCGCCCGCCTTGACCCGGCCCTGGTGCAGGTGCCGCTTCATGCCCCGCAGCAGCACCTCGTTGACCAGCGAACTCTTGCCCGATCCGCTCACTCCCGTGACGCACACCAGCCCGCCGAGCGGAAACGCCACGTCGATCTTCTTGAGGTTGTTCGCCGCCGCGCCCTTCACCACCACCGCGTTGTCGCGGTCGACCGGTCGCCGATGCTCGGGCAGGTGAATCTGGTGCTCGCCGGTGAGGTACTTCGCCGTAATCGAATCGTTGCAGGCCAGCAGGTGGTTGAAATCGCCCTGGGCGACGAGCTTCCCGCCGTGCCGCCCCGGTCCGGGGCCGACGTCGATGATCCAGTCGGCGGCGCGAATCGTGTCCTCGTCGTGCTCGACCACGACGACGGTGTTACCGATGTTGGTGAGATGCCGGAGCGTCCGAATGAGCCGATCGTTATCGCGCTGGTGCAGGCCGATGGTCGGTTCGTCGAGTACGTAGCAGCAGCCGACGAGCCCGCTGCCGACCTGCGTGGCGAGGCGAATCCGCTGGGCCTCGCCGCCGCTGAGCGTCGAGGTCTGTCGGTCGAGCGTAAGGTAGTCCAGTCCCACGTCGAGCATGAACTTGAGCCGCGCGCCGATCTCCTTCACGATCGGTCCGGCGATTCGCCGCTGCTCATCGCCGAGTTGCAGCGTCGTGAACAGTTCCGACGCCTCCGCGATGGTCAGCCGCACGATGTCGTGGATGTTGTGCTGCTTGCCGTCGGCCCCGTCGATCAACACGTGCAGGGCCTCGGTGCGGAGCCGGGCCCCGTGACACGTCTCGCACGGCGCCTCGCTGAGGTAGCCGTGCAGCCGCTGTTTGACGTATTCGCTGTCCGTCTTCTGCCAGCGTCGCTGCAGGTTCGGGATCACGCCTTCGAAGTGCGAGCCGTACTTCGACTCATCCCGGCTGTTGGTGCCGTTGAGCAGAATCCGCTTGATCGGCCGAGACAGGGACTTGAAGGGCGTGTGCGGGCTGACGCCGAAGTCGCGGCAGAAGCGGCGGATCAGGCGGTTGTAGTAGATGTTCATCCGCTTGCCGTGTCGCCGCCACGCCTCGATCGCCCCGTCCGTCAGCGACTGCTCCGGATCAGGTACGATCAGCTCCGGGTCGAACTCCATGATCGTGCCCAGCCCGTCGCAGGCCGGGCATGCCCCGTACGGGCTGTTGAAGCTGAACAGTCGGGGGGCGAGTTCCTGCAGCGAGCACTCCGGATGCTCCGGACAGGCGTACTTCTCACTGAACAGGTGATCGACCCACCGCTCTTCCCGGCCGTTCGTCGCCTGCTCGTCCATCACGGTGACGATCACGAGCCCGCCGGCCAGCTTGAGCGAAGTCTCAATCGAGTCGGCGAGGCGGGTGCGTATCTCCGGTTTCAGGATGATCCGGTCCACCACCGCCTCGATGGTGTGCGGTTTCGTCCTGGCGAGCTCGGGTGAATCGCGGAGGTCGATCACCTCGTCGTCGATGCGGGCCCGCACGAAGCCCTGCCGCTGCATGCCTTCGAGGGCCTCGCGGTGTTCGCCTTTCTTGCCGCGGATCAGCGGGGCGAGCACCATCAACTTCGTCCCCGCCTCCCAGTCCATTACGGTGTTGACGATCTGCGTCGCCGATTGGCTCGTGATGGGGCGCAGGCATCGGTTTCCCTTCGCGTCGGTGTGCCAGCAGTGCGGCCGGCCGACGCGGGCGAAGAGCAGGCGCAGGTAGTCGTAGATTTCCGTGGTCGTCGCCACGGTGGAGCGCGGGTTGTGCCCGCTCGACCGCTGTTCGATGGCGATGGTCGGCGGCAGGCCCTCGATCGCCTCCATGTCGGGCTTCTGCATCTGCTCCAGGAACTGCCGGGCGTAAGCGGAGAGCGATTCGACGTACTTGCGCTGTCCCTCGGCGTAGATGGTGTCAAAGGCGAGCGAACTCTTGCCGCTGCCCGACAGGCCGGTCACCACCACGAGCTGATCGCGCGGAATGTCCAGATCGATGTTCTGGAGGTTGTGCTCGCGGGCACCGCGGATGGAGATGTACTTCAGGGTCATGGTGGTGATCTTCCCGCCCTCGCGAATCCGGCTGAACGGGCAAACCCTTAATGCTATCGCGACGCCGGCTCACCTGCCAGTGAACGTCGCCTGCTTGCCGATCATGGTGGGAGGCGATACGGTAGCGGGCTTACGCGGCAGGAGGCATGACGGTTCGCTCATGCATTTTGATCTGGTCGACAACGTGATCGAGCAGTCGCCGGAGCGGATCGTGACGGTGAAGAACGTCACCCTCGCCGAGGAGTACCTGCAGGATCATTTTCCGAGCTTCCCCGTGCTGCCGGGCGTGATGATGCTCGAGACGATGGTGCAGGCGGGGCGTCGGCTGCTCGCGGGGCGGGAGGACGCCGGCGCCGGTCCGTGGGTGGTGGCGGAGGTTCGCAACGTGAAGTACGGTAATATGGTTCGGCCAAGCCAGCAGTTGCGCGTCACGGTGGAATGCCAGGGCGGCGAGGACGGCCGGTTCAAATTCAAAGGGGCCGGCGAGGTGGACGGCGCGTCCGCCGTGCAGGGCCGATTCATCCTGCGGCGAGCGGCCTCGCCCGCCGGATCGAGATGAGCACCAGAGTACGGAGACCACTGCAATGCCCATGAGTCACGACGAAGTGTTCGAGAAGGTTCAGGAAGTCCTGGTCGACGCCCTCGGCGTGGACGACGACGAAGTCACGCCCGAGGCGACGCTGACCGGCGATCTCGGGGCCGAGTCCATCGACTTCCTCGATATCGTCTTCCGCCTCGAGAAGGCCTTCGACATCAAGATCAACCAGGGCGAACTGTTCCCGGACAACGTGCTGCAGAACGAAGAGTACGTGCAGGACGGCAAAGTGACCGACAAGGGCGTGGAAGAACTCAAGGCCCGGATGCCGCACGCTGACTTCGAGAAGCTCGAAGCCGCGGAACGGGACGTGAACCAGGTCGGCGAAATCTTCACCGTCCATGCGGTGGTCAAGTTCGTTCAGAGCAAGCTTTCCGACTGACCGCCACGCGCGGGCGGCGGCTCCTTCCCATCACGTGGGCATGCCATGCGCTGGATGTGGATCGACAGGATCGTGGCCCTCGACACGGGGCGGCGATGCGTGGCGGTGAAGAACGTCTCGCTCGCCGAGGAGCATCTGCACGACCATTTCCCGGCCGAGGGCGACCGACCGGCTCTGCCCGTGATGCCCGCGCCGCTCATGATCGAAGGCATGGCCCAGACGGCGGGGATCATGGTCGGCCACGCCCGCGACTTCGCCGAGAAGGTCATTCTCGCCAAGATCGGCAAGGCGACTTTCGACCGCGACGTCTACCCGGGCCAGACCATCGTCTACGAAGCCGCCGCCGACCGCATCGACGATGCCGGCGCCGCCACGACCGGCCGCGTCTACCTCCTCGATCATTCCGGAAAGCCGAGGACTCAGGGCGAGAACCCGGCATCAGGCAAGCCGAGGGCTGAGGGCGAGCGAAGCGAGCCCGAAGCCCCGGATGCCGACGCTAAGTTTCTCCCCGAACTTCCCCACGCCGAGCTCATCGGCCATATCGATCTCATGTTCTCCCACATCGACCGCAATATGCGCGGCCTCGGCTTCCCCGAGCACAATTTCGTGTTCACCGACCAGTTCTTCGATTTGCTCCGCAACTCCGGCTTCGCGGACTGACCCTTCACGTCAGTCGCGCAGCGGCGTCGGCGTCTCGGCGAGATGACTCAGCAACCGGGATTTCAGCTCGTCCTTCACCGTCAGGTGCGCCGCATCGTCCGCGAGGTTGTGTTGTTCGTGCGGATCGGCCGCCATGTCGAACAGCAACTCTCCCCCGTCCGCGGTGTACAGGACGTACTTCCAACGCTCGTCCCGGATCATCTGGTACGGCGGCAGGAACTGACCGCCGTCCTCGCTGTACACGTAATCCCGATGCTTTTCCGCCGGGTTCGCCCAGTGCTCGATCAGCGACTTCGCCGGCGACCCGGGCAGATGGGCGGTCATATCCGAATCACCGGTCGCCACTTCGACACAGGTCGCGGTCAGGTCGATGATCTGCATCAGGGCGTCGCTCACCGTGCCCGGCTCGATCAGCGATGGACAACGGGCGAGGCAGGGCACCCGGCTCGACGGGTCGTACGGAATGCATTTGCCGTCCATCCCGTGCTCGCCGAGCATCTCGCCGTGGTCGCCCACGAACAGGATGAGTGTGTTGTCGAGCACGCCTTTGCGCTCCAGCGCGTCGAGCAATCGGCCGATCTCGATGTCGATCGCCTCAACCATGCCCGAATACAGCGCCCGCCTGAACGGCCAGTCCTGCGGGTCCTCGTTGTCCAGCGGCAGCGGCTGCTCCTCCGGCGGGTAGTGATCGAGCAGCGACTGCGGCGCGTCGTAAGGCGGGTGGGGCGAGCAGTAGCCCGCCCAGAGGAAGAACGGCTGGTCGCCCTCGTAATGATCGATCCACTCGACCACGTGATCGCCGACGTAGCGGTCGATGTACAACTCCTCGGGCAGCGGGAATGCGGCCGGTCCCTTCGGGCTCAGTTCACGGTACTTCTCGAGCAGCCCGCGATCCCGGAGCATGTGCGTCCAGTTACAGTCGACGAACCAGGCGAATGACTTACCGCAGACTTCGTGCACGTGGTCGTAGCCGAGCGACCTCGTGCGGGCCTCGACTTCCGGGTCGGTGAGGTCGATCTTCTCGGGAATCCCTTCGTAGACGTGGAGTTTCCCGATCGCTGCGGTGTGGTAACCGTGACGCCGCAGGACCTGCGGCATCATGGGCATGTTCAGCGGCCAGTGGCCGACGTTCGTGGTCAGCCCGTTCTGGTGGCCCTGAAGGCCCGTGTGCATGCAGCACCGCGCGGGCATACACAACGGACAGTCCGAATAGGTCGCCCGATGCCAGACGCCTTCCTCGGCCAGCCGGCGCATGTTCGGCGTGCGGACCGGAAAACGATCCCACATCTCCATGTGGTCGTAGCGGTGCTGATCGTCGCTGATGAAAACGATATTGAGCGGTGAACTCGGGTTACTCATCATCACCGCACAGATAACGTGTGCGGCCCGTCATGGCAAGAGCATGGTGGGGCCAGCCGGTTCACGAGGGCCGGGGGCGCATGAAAAAGGCCCGAGAGGACGGGAGTGGAACGCGGAGAAGAGACCGAACAGGAGAAGTCGAATCGGCTCGTTTGCCAGGATGGTCACAAGGACCTTGTGTGTGTGGTTCTGGCCGACGACTAATCTCCGTTGTCCCGGTCTTTTGACCGCGTTCCGCTCTGGGCCTCTCGGGCCACAGGACTTCATCGACATTTCACAGTCTTCGTCTTTAGCGCATTTCACACAATCAGCGGAATGCCGGATCGTGGATCAGAAATTACTCGATGCGCTGCAACCCGCGCTCCAGCACGTCGAGCGAAGCGCGGAGGTGAAGGGGGTCGCCCTGGTCGTGCAGATAGGCCGGGGCGGCGGCGGCGAGCATGACGCGACGGATGTCGGCGTAGCGCGGCCACTGCGGATCGTTGCTCATGCCGTACTGCTTCCTCGCAGCCGCGACGAGCTTCACGAGATTGCGCCCGGTCAGCCGTTGCGGCCGGGCCCAGTACAGGTGCTCGAGGTACACCGCGTCCTCGACCCAGTGACCGGCGTGGACTTCGGCGAAGTCGATCAGCAGCGCCGGGCCGTGCGGCGGCTGCCGGCGCGTCAGCGCGTTGGCGAGGTGGAAATCGCCGTGGCACCACGCGTCCGTGGGCCGCTCATCCCAGTCGCTCAGCAGCTTTTTGAGTCGCTTGTGCAATTGCTTGAGCCCGGCGCTCCATCGCTGTTCCTCGGCGATCTGATGCGCCCGGACCGCGGTGCGGGCCCGCTTGAGAATGTCCGGCCAGTCCTCGTCCCGCGGACCGCGGTTTACGTCGTGTCGTGAAACCGCGGCGTAGAACCGCCCGATCGCGTCGACCAGCAGATCGAACTCCTCGCCCTCCCACTGAGAACTGAGCGGGCCGTGGGGCAGTTGCTCCATCACCACCCACGCGAGGTCGTAGCCGTTGAGCCGGTCGCCGGAGGCGAAGAGGCGAGGCGTGACTTCGCCGGCGTCGTGCTCGTCCGGTTGCAGGCGACGCAGCCACTGCAGTTCCTGGGGGGGCACGGGGAGCTTGACCACGGCGTCGGCGCTGCCGCCGCCATCGTGGTTGAACGCGGCGTAGCCGGTCAGCGCCCCGCCTCGCTGCCAGCTCGTGCGGAACCAGTGCAGGTCGTTCAGCCGCTCGCCGCACGCCCGCTGCAGCGCCGGACCGAGCTGTTCTCCGAACATCGAGAGTGGTTGCTCGTTTTCGCCGGCGCCGCTGCCGGGGGAAGAGGTGGGGTCAAATCGGGACGGATCGATCATGCGCGGCCCCCACATCGCCAAGCGGCGATCTGCGCGTGAGCGGCGGTCACGACGGCATGGTGAAACATCGCGATCATTTCTCGCGCGGTTGGGCGTAGCGGTTCATGGCCACTTCCACGAGCGACTCGGCCATCCGGTCCACCGGCGTGTAGCTGCCCTTGGCCATCAGGTCCGCCAGGTACTTCTGGCTCAGCCGATTGAACTCGGCCGTCTTCAGCTTCTGCTCGATCTCCAGGTAAACCTCACGCAGGGCGATCGATTTGGGCGGCTTGATCTCTTCGACGTATGCCCAGGCGAATCCGCGGTCGATTTTCACACGGTCGGTGTGCTCGCCTTTCTCCAGCTTGCGAACGGCTTCGTTCAGGGTCCGCCAGCGGGTCCCCTTGAACCGCTTCAATCCGTCACGGAGCCGCATCTCCGACAGGAGCCCGCCCTGGCCGGCGCGGATCCGACTGTGCTTCGACGCCACGTCGGCGAAGGGCGTGCCCTCGGCCAGCGCCGCTTCCACATCCGCGGCCGCGGGCTCGTTCCGCACGACGATCATCCGTAACGTCACGCTGCCCGGCTGGTGATACTCGTCGTAGTGTTCCCGGTAATAGCGTTCGACATCGCGCCGGCTGATGTGAATCTTCGGCCAGAGATTCTCACGGAGAAACTTCTGCACCAGCACCTCCTGCCGCCGGGATTCGATGTACTCCTCCAGCGTCACGCCGCGGTCCCGCTTCAGGCCCTGCTCCGCCCCGCTGAGGAACCCGCCGAACTGGTTGATGATGTTCTCGCGTTCCTTCTTCAACAGGTCGAGCAGGCCGAGCTGCTCCTGTTCGGTGAGCGACTGCTCGGCCTCGGCGAGAATCATGGAGTTGGCGATGATGTCGCGGAGGTGGGCGGCGACCAACCGCGACGCCTCCTGGCGGAACTCGAGACGGGGCAGCGACTGGCCGAGGTTCACGAACTGCGGCTCGCCGATCCGCTTGAACACGTCGCCGGCGTAGATCGGCCGACCGTTGACCTGGCCCACCATGGCGTCGACGGTGTAGGAATCGTCCGCCGGCTCGGGCATGGTCGGCTCAGGCACCGGCCGGGCCGCCGGCTTCGGGGCCGGCGGGGAGGGGGCAACCGACGGCATGGCGGGCTGCGGCTCACGGGCCGTTTCCGCGGCCGATGGGGGTGGGGACGAAGCCGCCGCGGCTTGCGCTGGCGCGCGGGACTGTCGGGCGGGTCGCGGCCTCGACGGCGGCGTCGGAGCGTTCGGCGCCGCCGGCGCCGCGGACTCGGATTCGGTGAGCCCTTCGCTCGTCGTCGTTTCCGTCGGGGCGGCGGCGAAGTCAGTCGGACGCAACGCGACCCGGTTGGCCACCGCATCATCCGGGGCCTTGCACCCGGTGACGCAAGCGAGGGCGGCGAGGACGGTGAGCGGGATAAGCCGGCGCTTTGAGATCAACTTGCTGCTCCGCTGGACTGGACCATGGGTCAGTCTAAGAATCTCGCGGCCGCTTGACAACGAACCGCGTGGCATGGCTTGCCGTACGCCCGTATACTTCGACCGTTTACGAGCGAAAACGCCCCATGAAAGCAAGGAACCCCCATGAACGATCAGAACCAAGGCAATAACGAAGGTCAACCGAAAATCCAGATCGACGACGACTGGAAGGCCCAGGCCCGGGCGGAGAAGGAGCGCCTGGCGAAGATGGGCTCGGAGCAGGCGGGTGGCGAAGGCGAGGCGGACGAGCAACAGACCGGCCAGCAGGGCGGTCTGCCCCCGGCCGACTTCAACGGCCTGGTCAGCACCATGGTCACCCAGGCCCTGTTCGCCATGGGCGCGATCCCCGATCCGCAAACCGGTCGGCGCGTCGCCCATCTCGAACTCGCCCGACATCACATCGACATGCTCGGCGTGCTTGAGGAGAAGACCAAGGGCAACCTGGGTGAGGAGGAACAGAAGATGCTCAGCAACGCCCTGCATGAGCTCCGCTCTAATTATGTGCAGCTCTCGCAGCACCTCATGGCCCAGCAACAGGGCGAGGGCCAGCAAGGCGGCGGGGCGGCCGGCGGCACCGGGGGCGCCGGGGGCGCGGGGCCGACCGGTCCCATCACGCCGTCGGCGTGACTCGGCGCCGACGCAGGCCTATAGTTTCGTCCCGCTCAGCCCCACGCACACGGAGAGCCAGCCAACGTGAGCGATCCTGCCGCCTCCCCATCGATGTTCGCTCGACACCACTTTTTGCTGCGGCGTCTGCATTCGCTGAGCGGACTGGTGCCGGTCGGCCTGTTCCTGTTCTTCCATCTGTTCACCAACGTCCAGTTGCTGATCGGCGACTTCCAGCATGAGGTGAACTTCATCCACAACATGCCGGCGCTCTACTTCATCGAAGTGACGCTCTGGCTGAGCATCGCCTTTCACGCCGGGCTCGGACTCGTGTACACCTTCTCCGGGACGAAGCCCAACGCGATTGCCTACGGCTATGCCGACAACTGGCGATATACGTTTCAGCGGATCACCGGCATCATCGCGCTGGTCTTTATCTTCGTGCACATCGCCCACTTCCGTTGGCGATGGGAGTTCCTCGGGCCGTTCATGGCGTTCTATGTCCAGCATGACGGTGTCGATCTCGCCAGCGCATCGGTCGCGGTGACGTTGCAGAACGTCGGGACGTCGATCTTCTACCTCGTGGGCTTTCTGTCGGTCGTCTACCACTTTGCCAACGGACTTTGGACCATGGCCCTGACGTGGGGGGTGACGATTACGGTGGGGGCCCAGCGTCGATGGGGCTACGTCTGCGCGGTGATCGGGCTCGTCCTGGCCTTGTTCGGCCTCGGCGCGCTGGTCGGGGCGTGGACCTACGAGATCAGTCCGGAAGAACAGCGGGCCTTTCAGGAAGCCCGGATGGGTGACACCGGGTACAGCCCGGACCAGGGCGATGAATCGCCGGCCCACTGATCGCCGCACGCCGAGAAACCAATCCGCCGAGGCGAGCGCTCAGCCCATCGCCCCGAGCGGTGCAGCCAAGAGCCGAGAATATTGATGGCCAAGCAAGAGCAGAGAGTGATCATTGTCGGCGGGGGACTCGCGGGGCTCGCCGCCGCCGTCCGCATTGCCGAATCCGAGGTTCCGGTCGACCTGTTTTCCATGGTCCCGGTCAAACGTTCGCACAGCGTTTGCGCTCAGGGCGGGATCAACGCGGCCAACACCGTCGCGCGTCAGCAAGGGTACTCCGAGTGGATGCACATGGACGAGACGCTGTACGGCGGCGACTTCCTGAATCACCAGCCGCCGGTCTACCAGATGACGCACTGGGCACCGCAGATCATCGACCTCATGGACCGGATGGGCGTGCCCTTCAACCGGACATCCGAAGGCCATCGCGACCTGCGCCTGTTCGGCGGGTCGCTGTTCAAGCGGACGCATTTCGCCGGCGCCACCACGGGCCAGCAGCTTCTCTACGCCCTCGATGAGCAGACCCGCCGGCACGAAGTGCGCGGCGTGGTGAACAAGTACGAGTTCTGGGAGTTCCTCTGGCCCATCATCGACGACGACGGCGTGTGCCGGGGGATCGTGGCCCAGGACATGCGCACGATGGAGACCCGCCCGTTCCGGGCCGACGCGGTGATTGTTGCCACCGGCGGGTGCGGGCTGATCTTCGGCAAGTCGACGAACAGCGTGATCTGCAACGGCGCCGCCGCCGCACGCGCCTATCGGGCCGGGGCGTGGTTCGCCAACCCGGAGTTCATTCAGGTCCATCCCACCGCCATCCCCGGCGAGGACAAGTGCCGGCTCATGAGCGAGTCCGCCCGCGGCGAGGGCGGACGCGTCTGGGTGCCCCGCAAGCAGGGCGACGACCGCGCTCCCAACAATATCCCCGAGGACGAACGCTGGTACTTCCTCGAAGAGCGGTATCCGAAGTACGGCAACCTCGTGCCCCGCGACATCGCCACCCGTGAGATCTTCTCCATCTGCCAGGACGGCTACGGCATCGGCGGCGGGCGGATGGTCTACCTGGACTGCACCCATCTGCCCGAGCAGACCAAGAACAAGCTGGCCGGCATCTTCGAAATCTACGAGAAGTTCACCGGCAACGACCCCCGCGAAGTCGCGATGAACATCTTCCCCTCCGTGCACTACACCATGGGTGGATTATGGACGACCTACACCGCGCAGGAGCAGCAGCCGGTCACCGGCGACGAAGGGGCGTGCGTCGGACTCAAGGCCGGCGCCCCGGACAACATGATGACCAACATTCCGGGGCTCTACGCCTTCGGCGAGGTGAACTACCAATACCACGGCGCCACCCGCCTCGGGGCGAATGCGCTGCTGAGCTGCATCTTTGACGGGCTGTTCTGTGGGCCGAGCGTGGTGAATTACCTCCAGACTCTCGACCGCCAGACCGCGGAGATTTCCGACAACGTGTTCGACGCCGCGGCCAGGCAGGAGCAGGCGAAGATCGAGAAGCTCGTGCAATCCGACGGCGGTGAGAATCCGTACGAGATTCATCACGAGATGGGCGAGTGGATGACCGACTACTGCACGATTATTCGCACCGAAGACGACATGCAGCGAACCATGGAGCGTCTGCATACGTGGAAAGAGCGGTACGACCGGGTGTCGCTTTCGGACACGGGGATGTGGACGAACCAGAACCTGAGCTTCACCCGGGCCCTTGGAGACATGCTGCGCTACGGTGAGGCGATCCTGCTCGGGGCGATCGAACGAAAGGAATCCCGCGGTTCGCACTATCGCCCGGACTACCTCGAGCGCAACGATGAGCGTTTTCTGAGCACGACGGTGGCCAAGTACGATGCGGCGAACGACAAGCCGATCCTCGAGTGGGAAGAAGTGCCCCAGCCGATGGTCGCCCCCCGGGCCCGGACCTACGGCAAGACCGAGGCCGAGAAGAAGCAAGAGAAGCCGCAGGAGCAGGAAACGGAATCGAAGACCTGACCGCGCATCCGCTCAGCGCGATTTTTCTGTGAGGTACACGCAATGATCGCTCCCGATACCGCCAAGAAGCCCGAGAAGTTCCGAATGCGGATCAAGCGCCAGGACGGTCCGGAGGCCAAGCCGTACTGGCAGACCTTCGAGGTCGACTACCGCCCGAACATGAACGTCATCTCCGCCCTGCAGTGGATCGCGGCCAACCCGACCACGGTGGACGGAGAGAGAACCACGCCCGTGGTGTGGGACTGCAACTGCCTCGAAGAAGTCTGCGGGGCGTGCACGATGCTCGTGAACGGCGAGGTGACCCAGAGCTGCTCGTCGCTCATCGACGATCTGCTCGAAGCGGGCGACGAGATCGTCCTCGAGCCGATGACGAAGTTCCCGGTGGTGCGGGACCTGTTCGCCGACCGGTCGCGGCTGTTCGAGGACCTGAAGAAGGTCAAGGGCTGGGTGCCGATTGACAATACGTACCACATGGGCCCGGGCCCGAAGGAGCCGCCGGGTGAGCAGGAGGTGCGCTACGATCTGTCGCGGTGCATGAGCTGCGGCTGCTGCCTCGAGGCCTGCCCGCAGTACCTGAAAGACAACGACTTCGTCGGGGCCGCGGTCATCGGGCAGGTGCGGTATTTCAACCTCCACGACACCGGCCGACAGCTCAAGGGCGACCGTCTCGACGCGATCAGCGAACCGGGCGGGATTGCCGACTGCGGCAACGCCCAGAACTGCGTCAAGGCCTGTCCGAAGGATATCCGGCTCACCGAGGCGATCGGCGACATCGGCCGGCAAACCACCATCCACGCCATCAAGAGCTTCTTCCGCGGCAAGTAGCCGCCTGGACCGAGGTGCGCGACGTGAATCCCGAGGACTTTGGCCCGCCCCGGACCATTCCGTATAAGGCGGTCGGCGACGTGGTGATGAATCTTCACGTCTTCGAGCCGCCGGTCCGAATGGTTGGCGAACGCCGGTCGGCCATCGTGTTTTTCTTCGGCGGCGGCTGGGACGGCGGGTGCTTGGAGCAGTTCTATCCCCACTGCGCCTACCTCGCCTCACGCGGGCTGTTCGCTTGCGCCGCCGACTATCGCGTTCGGAGTCGACATGACGTGAGCCCCTTCGAATGTGTGGCCGACGGCAAGTCCGCCGTACGCTATCTCCGGGCCCACGCGGATGAGCTGGGCATCGACCCCCGGCGGATCGCGGCCGGTGGCGGATCGGCCGGGGGGCACGTTGCCGCCTGCACCGGCGTGGTCGACGGACTCGATGAACCACACGAGGACGCCGCCGTGAGCAGTCGCGCCGACCTGCTCGTGCTGTTCAACCCCGCCCTCGTCCTCGCCGACGTCGAGGGCAAGTGGAAGTTGCGGGGCAGGTTCCTGGAGACGGTTCAACGTCGGATGGGCGACCGCGATCCGCGCCAGATCAGCCCCGCCCACCACGTGACCCCCGGCGACCCGCCGGCGATTGTCTTCCACGGCGAGGACGACGAGTCCGTTCCGTACGTCACCGCCGAGCTGTTCGAGCTGGCGATGACCGACGCGGGCAATCGGTGCCTGGTGGTCGGGTTCGGCGGCAAGGGGCACGGCTTCTTCAACTTCGATCGCGACCGCGAGGCGTTCCGGACCACGATGGATTTCGCCGACGCCTTTCTGAAGCGCTACGGTTTCGTCGAGGGCGAGGACACGATCGACGCGTTCCTCGCGGATTGCGGACCGGTCAGAGGAACTTGAGATGGCCATCGACATCGACGCACGACTGTCCGAGATGCAACTCGTTCTGCCCGAGGCGCCGAAGCCGATCGCGGTCTACGTGCCGGCGGTGCGGACGGGTGATCTGCTGGTGATCAGCGGGCAACTGCCACTGCGCGACGGCGAACTGATCCACGCCGGCCGAGTGCCCGCGCCAGTGTCCGTCGAGCAGGCCCGGGCGGCGGCCCGGCAGTGCACGCTCAACGGGCTGGCCATCGTCAAGGACGAGATCTACGGGCAGTGGGCACGACTGCGCCGGATCGTGCGGCTCGGGGTGTTCGTGCAGTCGGATCACGACTTCCACGATCAGGCGAAGGTCGCCAACGGGGCGAGCGAGTTGCTGGGCGAGCTGTTGGGCGAGGACGGGCGCCACGCCCGGGCCGCGGTCGGCGTCAGCGCCCTGCCCATCAACGCGTGTGTCGAACTCGAAATGATGGTCGAACTCGCCGAGTGAAGATAGCCGCTGGGAGCCGGGGCGGGTTCGCTTGAGCGAGTCGCCAATTTTGCGCGTGCAATCCTCCCGCACTCGCTGAAGCGAGGCGGGGCGGGGGGCGTGTTTCATCCTTCGGGCCTCGCGAACGTTCCCAACCACGTCAGAACGTCGTCTTCGCCATGGTAGCCCGACAGGCGACTGCGCATCGCGCCGTCGCCATCGGCCACGACCATGAGCGGAATCCCGTTGACGTAGTACCGCTCGGCGAGTGACCCGCCCGCTTCAGACTCCACGTCGATCTTCACCGGCACGAAGCGTTCGTTGACCAGCGTCTCCACGCGATCGGCGGGCCAGACGTTGCGATCCAGCTTGCGGCAATACGTACACCAGTCCGCGGTGAACACGAGCAGCAGCGGTTTCTCCTCGCGCTCCGCGCGGTCGGCCGCCGCTTCGAAGTCGTCCAGCCAGAGAATCTCGCTCTCCGGCGCCGGTCGCCAGCCCAGCAGGGCGATCGCCACGAGAATCACGATCAGCACCCAGATGTACTTGCGCATCGGACAGCACCTCCCGCCAATCCTGCACGATTCCGTCTTGTTGCCTTGCTCTTCGTTCATGCCAGTTGGACACCGCAGGCGGATGATTGGTTACACGATCGGCGCGCACTCGCTTCCGCGAGTCGCGGTCCTTGCGCGCGACCTCCCCGCTCTCGCTGAAGCGAGGCGGGCCGGGATGGAGCCGGCGCGTGCGTTGCTTCCGCGAGTCGGGGCAGTGTACGACGGCCATCAACTCCCGGCGAGGATCGCGATGATCGCCACAATGAGGACGAGGTTAAACACGGCCGAGCCGAGGAAAAGCCAGAACATCGGCTGCTCGGTCAGCGGCGGGGGGCCGGACTCAGCCAGTTCGCCTCCGGCTTCAAGGTCGGCGAGGTTGGCCACGTCGAACTTCCGCCGGGCCTGGTAGGGCGGTTCCCCGTTCGCTACCGACTTGAGATCGTCCAGGAGGTCGGCGGTGGTGTTGTACCGCTCGGCGCGGTCCTTGGCCATCATCACCTCGATGATCTCGCCCACACCCGCGGTCAGATTCGCGTTGATGTGGTCGGGCGGGGTGATCGATTCCTTGAGGTGTTTGTGCATCACTGCGGACGGATTCGGTCCCTCGTAGGGCACCTTGCCGGTGACCATATGGTAGAACGTGGCCCCCAGGCCGTAGATGTCGCAGCGGAAGTCAATGTCCACCTCGCCGCGAATCTGCTCGGGGCTGATGTAGTAAGGCGTGCCGTAGGCCTTGCCCTGCTCGGCTTCGGCGGCCTCGCGGTCGGTCACCTGCCGGGCCAGGCCCATGTCCGCCAGCTTCGCCAACCCCGCGGTGGTGATCATGATGTTCTTCGGCTTCACGTCACGGTGGATGAATCCCTTCTCGTGGGCGTGGTTCAACGCCTCCGCGATCTGGATGATGATCCGCAGGGCCTCCGCCTCCTCGTACTTCGCGTGCTCCATCAGGTGGTCGTAGACCGTGTGCCCCTCGACGTACTCCATGACGAAGTAGTGGAACTCGCCGGCCTGGCCGACGTCGATCGCCTGGACGATGTTGGGATGATTCAGCTTGGCCGCGGCCCGGCCCTCGGCGTAGAAGCGCTCCACGAACTGCGGGTCCGACATGTACTTCTGCGGCAGCACCTTGATCGCCACCACCCGGTCCAGCGACACCTGGCGGCCCTTGAACACCGTCGCCATCGCCCCGGCCCCGAGCTTCTCAAGAATCTGGTAGCCCGGAATCTGCTGGCGGGATTTCTCGGCGTCGACGGTTTGCCGGGCTCGCTCGAGCTGCCGCTCCGTCACGATCCCGTTGGAGACCAGCAGATCGCTCAGCAGGCGGTGGTCTTCGTTCTGCGCCAGGTCCTGCTGCAGGGCCAGACAGTCGTTGACCTCCTCCTGCGTGGCCAGCCCCATATCCACCACGACCCGGCCAAGGAGCGTGTCCACATTGGTCTCGTTGCCGTTCTGCTCGGCGGTCATACGGATGCGTTTCCCAAACCCCCGCAGCGACGGGCGCAGTCCACTTCAGACCAGTCGGTACAACGTACCCAATGGCCGCGCAGCTTGTCAATCTTCGCCATCAACGCTTGACAGGAATCGCGGAATCGCGCCTGATGATGGGTTAGGCAAACAATGCTGGAGGCGACCTGCACATGATTGAAGTGCGAAAGCTCGTGAAATGGTACGGACCGGTCCTCGCCCTCGACCGGATCGATCTGAACGTGGGCAAGGGACAGGTGGTCGGCTTCCTCGGTCCGAACGGGGCGGGCAAAAGCACCGCCCTCCGCATTCTCACCTGCTTCATGCCCGCCACCTCGGGCGAGGCGAAGGTGAACGGCCACGATGTGTTCACCGACTCCGAAGAGGTCCGTCAGGCCATCGGGTATCTGCCCGAGAACACGCCGCTCTACCCCGAGATGCGGGTCGAGGAGCAACTGCACTTCTTCGGGCGGCTGCACGGCATGGACCGCGCCGCGCGGGTGAATCGGATCAACGAGCTGAGCGACCGATGCGGGCTGACGAAGATTCGCCGGCGACTGATCGGCCAGCTCTCCAAGGGCAACAAACAGCGCGTCGGGCTCGCCCAGGCCTTGCTGCACGACCCGCCCGTCCTCGTGCTTGACGAGCCGACCATCGGTCTCGACCCCGGACAGATGACCGCGGTGCGCGACCTCATCGTCAGCTTCGGCCAGGAGAAGACCGTGTTGCTGTCCACCCACATTCTTCCCGAGGTGGAGCGGACGTGTCAGCAGGTGGTGATCATCGCCGCCGGGCGGATCGCGGCCGAGGGCACGCCGGACCAGCTCAAGGCGAAGGTCCGCACCGGCTCGCGCGTGCTGCTGGAGCTCAAGGCCAACCCGGTGAACGTGCAGAAGGCGCTCGGCGAGTTGCCGGAAGTTTCGAAGGTGGACGCCGAAGTGCGGGATGAGTGGTGCTTCGCCGCGGTGACCCCGGCCCAGGCGGACCGCGACATTCGCGAGCCCCTCGGCCAGGCGGTGGCTCAGCATCAGTGGGTTCTCCGCGAGATGCGCCCCGAGACCGGCACCCTCGAGGAATTCTTCGTGCAGGTGACCAGCGACGCCGCGGCCGCGACCGCCGCGGAGTCCGCGGCCTGATCATCGGCGACTCACGCCAACGCCCCGGATGACCAAGACGCAATGAGGCAATGTCATGAGTAACGTCTGGACGATTGCGAGGCGCGAGCTGGCGAGCTACTTCCTCTCGCCCATCGCATACGTCGTGTTGTGCCTGTTCGCCCTGCTGGCGGGCATCTTCTTTCTCTTCACCGGGTTCACCCCGGGCGAGCCGGCCGAGATGCGCCGCATCTTCCTCGCTCTCGTGTGGATTCTCGTGCCCACCGTGCCCGCGATCTCCATGCGACTGCTCGCCGAAGAGCAGCGCAGCGGCACCATCGAAACGCTGCTGACCAGCCCCGTGTCCGATCTGCAGGTGATCGTGGGCAAGTGGCTCGGGGCGCTCGGCTTCTTCGTCGTGCTGCTCCTGCCGACGCTCGTGTTCGTGATTCTCCTGGAGGTCTGGGGCGATCCGGACTACGGGCCCATCGTCAGCGGATATCTCGGGTTGCTGTTCGTTGGCGGCCTTTACCTGGCGATCGGCACGTTCGCCTCCGGGCTGACCCGCAACCAGATCATCGCGTTCCTCGTGGCGGTGTTCACGATCCTCCTGTTCACGGTGGTGACCTTCTTCCTTCCGCGGGTTGTCCCGCCGTTCCTCGCCGCCGCGATGTTTTACCTCAACGTCAACGAGCAGTACGGCGACTTCTCCCGCGGGCTGGTGGACATCAGCAACTTGGTGTTCTTCCTCAGCGGGATCGTGCTTTTCCTGACCCTCGCGGTGAAGGCCCTGGAGAGCCGGCGGTGGCGATAAGTCCGCCACGCGCCGCCGCGTTGATCGACTGACGGATTGAATTCCAAGCGGAATACGCCATGAGTAAGACGCAGCAGACAGTTCCCTCGCAGAAGCAGCGGTGGCTGAAGTACGGCTTCAACGTGGCCGTGCTCGTCATCGCGGTGCTGGCCATCGTGGTCATCGTCAACTGGATCGCCTACCGGGCGGTGCAGCGGGCGCCGTGGCTGCGCCAGGACTGGACGGCCACCCGGCGGTACTCGCTCAGCCCGCAGACCACGCGGCTTCTCGGCACGCTGGACAAGGACGTGCGAATCGTCACCCTCTACGCCGAGGGCAGCGAGCGCGTCGAACGCACCCGTTCCGTGACCGACCTGCTCGCCGAGTACGAGCGCCGCAGCGGCAATGTGACCGTCGAACAGATCGACCCGGTCTACGACATCGCGGAGTTCGAAGCGTTCGTCAGCGGGCTGCTGGAGCAGTACGAAGACGAAACCGCCACGGCCCGGAAGGCCATCGACGACGCAATGCGGACGCTGGAGCAGGTCGAGGCGTTCGCCGCCGAGCAGGCGCCCCGGCTCCAGGAGCTCATGGCCGAGACCGGCCCGGACAGTGACCTGCGCCAGTCCGTGCTCATGCCGCTGTCCCAGCAGTTCGGCACCTTCGACCGGGTCGTGGAAAGCACGCAGCAGGACGTGGACCGCGCGCTGGATCAGGCGCTGCCGAACTTCTCCACCGCCCGCCAGGTCGCCCAGGGCGTGGTGCGGCAGATTCGCAATCAGCTCATCGACCCCGCGGTGCGCATCTTCGAACAGCGGGCCGACCTTGATCAGACGCCGGGCGCGGTCAAGGAATTCATGCTCGCCGAGCTCGACCGGTATCGGGCGATCCAGGAGCAGCTTGGCGAGGCGTCCCGGGTCCTCGACGCCGCGAACACCGATCTCTACAGCGAGGTTCGCCGCAAGATCGCCCAGGCCAACAGCATGGTCCTCCGGGCGGGCGAGGAGATGACGGTGATCACGCTGGAGGACGTGTACACGGTGCCGCAGGTCGCCCCGGAGGACGCCGAGCAGGAACCGCGTCGGCGGTTCAAGGGCGAGGAAGTGATCACCGGGGCGATTCTGAGCTTGACCCTGGAGCACAAGCCGCTGGTGGTGTTCATGAACGGCACGCCGCAGCCGGCGATCGGGATGCGGGGCCAGTACTCGAACGTGGCTCAGCGGCTGCAGAACATGAACTTCGAGGTGACGGAGTGGAATCCGATGGGGCGTCAGGGCCGGATGGGTCAGCGGATGCCGCCGGAGCCGTTGCCCGAGCCGGAGGCGGGCCAGCCGATGGTGCTGGTGGCGTTGCCCGTGCCGCCCCCAAGCCCGCAGCAGCCGCTCAACCCCGCCACACAGCAGATTCAGCAGGCCCTGGCCGAGCAGCTCGAGGCCGGGCGACCGGCGCTCGTGTTCCTCGCCGCCAGCCCGATGATGGGCATGGGACAGGGCGATCCGATCCTCGACATGCTCGGGGAGTATGGCATCTCGGTCAACGCCGGCAAGATCATCATGACCACTGTCGTCGGGCCCGGCGGCCGGGAGCAGGCGATCAACCGCGTCGACCTCGAGCGCTGGCCGGACGACGAAGACGCCCACCCGATCCCCCAGGCCCTCTCGGGGCTGCGGGGCGTGCTGTTGCAGGCCTCGCCCATGCAATTGTCCGAGTCGCCCGAGCAAGGCATGCAGGCCTGGCCGCTCATCGTCACCCCCGAGCAGGCGTGGGCCGAGGACATGTTCCAGATGCGCGACCCGAGCAAGGATGAAGACGATCCGGAAGGGCCGTTTAATGCCGCCGCCGCGGTAGAGACGGATGAGACCCGCCTCGTGGCGATCTCCGATCCGGTCTTCGCCACCGACGGGGTGATCAACTACGGCTACCTGGGGCAGGGCACGGCCGAGCTGACCGGGGCCGTGTTCCCCGCCAACGCCGAGTGGTTCGTCAACAGTGTTTACTGGCTCGCCGGGCTGGACGAGATGATCGCCTCCAGCCCGCGGACACAGGACGTGCGGCGGATCGGGTCGATGACCCGCGCCTCGCTCGTCGCCGTGTGGTGGATCGTTCTCGCCCTCGTGCCGCTGCTGTGTCTCACGGCCGGCGGGGTGGTCTGGTTCATCCGCCGCCGATAGTTCATCAACGTTCAACGCCCTCGTTTTGCCGGAAGCAAGATGAATACACGCACGACCGTCATCGTTCTCCTCATCGCGATTGCCCTCGGGGCGTACCTGGTGATCTTCGAGCTGGGCGAGGAACCCGCGCCCAGGCGAGAGGAGCCGGGCTTCGGCCCCACCGTCACCGGCGAGCCGGTCTTCGACGAAGGCGGGATCGACACCGCCGCCGTCACGACCATCACCCTCACCGACTCCGACGGCGACGACGTGGTCCTCCGCAAGGCGGACGGCGAGTGGTATCAGGTCGAGCCGGTGCGGTTCAAGGTCAACAACTGGTCGATCAGTGACATCCCCTCCGACGTGGCGGGGCTGAAGTACACCAAGCGGATCGAGCCCAGCCCGGAGCTGACTTTGGAGAGAATGGGCCTCGACCCCGCGCGGCTGGTGCTCACGCTGGAGGGGGAGGGCGTTTCGCGAACGATCCGCCTCGGCCGGGCCGCCGCGGTGGGGCGGGCCTACGCCCAAATCGATGACGCATCGACGGTGTACGTGGTCAACGAAGACCTGCACGAGGCGCTGGTGGGCAAGACGCCGAGCGAATGGCGCCGGCGGTCGCTGGAGGACGTGCCCCTCGGTCGGACCGAAGCCGTGCGCATCGAGCGCGAAGGCAAGCCGACCGTCGAGCTGATCAAACGCGATGGCAAATGGGCCCTGGCCGCGCCCGTGACCGGCCGGGCCGACCGCGAAGCGGTCGAGAAGATCATCCAGGCGATCAACAACGCCTCCATCGACGAGTTCATCGAGGACGAGCCGGAGTCACTGGCGTCTTACGGCCTCGCCGAACCGGGGACGACGGTGACCGTTGAGATCGCCGCCGCTCAATCCGCGGAGGACGTCGGGGGCGAAGAGAGGGATGAGCCCGGGGCGTACGTATTGAAGATCGGCTCGCCGCGCGGCCTTGAGGGCGAGAGCTTCGCCGCCATGGTCGGCCAGACGCCGGTCGTATTTTCGTTGACCCGTTCCACGGTCGAGAAGTTCGACGTGGCGACGGACGATCTGCGTGATCCGAACCTCACCCCCGTTGCTCGGGCCGACGTCCGCGGCATCACGGTGGAGCGGCCGAACAATCCGCCGATTCAGGTGGTCAAGGAAGAAGGCCGATGGACTTTCGGCGAGCCGGCGCCGGAGTTCGAGGTGGACCGCGATGCGGCCGACGCGCTGCTGACCGCGCTGGTGGAGACCACGGCCGAGGATTTCATCGCTGACGCCGAGATCGCCGAGCCCCTCGCGACGGTGAAGATGGCCGTTCTCGGCGCCCCCGAGGCCGAGGTGCTCCGCGTCGGCGAACATCCGGACGATGCTCAGAAGCTCATCGTCGTGCGCGGGGCTGAGGCAACCGGCTGCGTCGTGACCCGCGAGGACCTGAGGCGGTTGTTCGACGACGTGCTGGCCTATCGCGACAAGCTCGTGGCCGACCTCGATGAGGACGACCTGGTTCGAGTGAGGATCGAACGCACCGGTGAGTTTCCGCTCCGCATCGAAGTCGCGCGGGAGAAAGCCGGGGACGAGGAACCAGGCGGGTGGGCTTTCGCCGGCTACGAAAGCTCGACCTTGCGGCAGTTGATCGGCAAGCTCACGCCCCTGCGCGCGGATGAATGGCTCGCCGAGCCCCCGGCATCGGAAGCGGCCGAGACGAAGACGGTGATCACCATCGCGGTCGCGGCCGGCGCGACCCGCACGCTCACCGCCTATCCCGACGCAGGTTGGGGCGAGATGTCCGGCGTCGATCGGCCGTTCAGGATCAGCGATTCGCTCGCCAACCTGCTCGCCGCCGAGTACCGCGACCGCACGGTGCTCGATCTCAACCTTGACGACATGGCGTCGGTGAAGCGAGGGGATGTCACCGTGTCGCGCGACGAGGAGGGCAATTACACCCTCGAAGGTGACGGTGAACTCGACGAAACCGCCGCGGGCGGGTTGTTCGACACCCTCGCGGGTCTGCGGGCAGAGCATTACCTGCCCGAAGACGCGGTCCGGGGCGAGGGGGATGTACGGATCGTCGTGACGACGCGCGAAGAGGCAAGCCATTCGCTGGCCATTTCGGCGTCGAAAGACAAAGGCGTGATCGTGCGGGTCGACGATGACTCGCCGGCGCTGATCGCCAAACAGGACGCTGAGAAGCTCACCGCGAAGCTCGTGAAGTGAGTCACGTCGAAAAGATGCGCATCTGGTACCGCTCCAGCGCCAGCTTGCTCGCCGGGTTTTTTACGTCCAGGCGGTACTCGCCGCTGTAGCACGCGGTGCAATAGTGATCGGGCGGCTTGCTCACCGCCGACAGCATGCCGTCCATCGACAGGTAGTGCAGCGAGTCGGCGCCGATGTACTCGCAAATCTCTTCGACCGTGCGGTTGTTGGCGATGAGCTGATTCGGGTCGGGAAAGTCGATGCCGAAGTAGCAGGGGCATCGCACCGGCGGGCACGAGACGCGGAAGTGAATCTCCTTCGCCCCGGCATTCCGGAGCTGCGTGACCTTGCCCTTCGTGGTCGTGCCGCGGACGATCGAATCGTCCACCACCACGATCCGCTTGTCCTTGACCACCTCGCTGACCACGTTGAGCTTGAGCTGCACGGCGGTCTTCCGCTGGGCCTGGGTGGGCTTGATGAACGTGCGCCCGACATAGCGGTTGGGCACGATCCCCTCGCGGAAGTCGATGCCGCTGGCCCGGGCGTAGCCGAGCGCGGCCGAACGCCCGGAATCGGGCATGGGGATCACGAAGTCGGCGTCGACGTGGGATTCGGCGGCCAGCTTCTCGCCCAGCCGCTCACGCACCACCTGCACCGTGTCGCCGAACAGGTAGCTCGACGGATTCGCGAAGTACACGTGCTCGAAGATGCAGTGGGCGGGCGTCTGCACGTTGGCGAAGCGCCGGCCGGATAGCCCCGCATCGGACAACGTCACGATCTCGCCCGGGTCCACCTCCCGCACGAACTTCGCCCCGATCGTGTCCAGGGCCACCGTCTCCGACGCCACGCAGTAATGGCCTTCCTCCGTCTGCCCGACCACCAGCGGCCGCCAACCCCACGGATCGCGCACCGCCTCGATACGGTCGCGATACAGCAGCACCAGACTGTACGCCCCCTGCAGGTGCTGCAGAGCGTGGAACAGCGAGTCCGACCGCTTCGCGTGATGCGGCGCCGCGAGCAGGTGGAAGATGATTTCCGTGTCGCTCGAGGTGTGGAAGATGTGGCCCTGGTCTTCGAACTGTCGACGGAGCAGACTCGCGTTGATCAGGTTGCCGTTGTGGGCGATGGCGAGCTGCCCGCCGCTGAACTCCTGCAGCAGCGGCTGGGCGTTGCAGTTCACCGACGAGCCGGTCGTGGAGTAGCGGTTGTGCCCGATCGCGGCAATGCCCTCGAGCTGGGCGAGGGTGCGCTCGTCGAAGACTTCGGACACGAGGCCCATGCCGACGTAGGCGTCGAGCCGCTCGCCGTCGGAGACCGCGATCCCGGCCGACTCCTGGCCTCGGTGTTGCTGGGCGTACAGAGCGTAGTAGGTACAGGCGGCGCTGTCGGCCGGGCCCCAGATGCCGAACACGCCGCACTTTTCTTTGGCTTCCGGGCTCATGCGGTGATCGTCAACCTCGCAGGGGGTAAAAGCCAAATCTAGCGGTAGCCGATTGGCGGGTCAAGAATCCGCCCGGTAACCTGCGATATCGGCTCAGAACCGCGGCTGGCCAGGGAGAGCTCCACAATGCCCGACCTCCTCGTGATCGGCTCAATCAACATGGACCTCGTCGTTCGCTGCGAGCGCATGCCCGCGCCGGGCGAGACGGTGTTCGGCTCGGATTTCCAGACCATCCCCGGCGGCAAGGGGGCGAACCAGGCCGTCGCCGCCAGCCGCCTCGCCGGCGGATGCGCCATGATCGGCCGCGTCGGGGGCGACGCCTTCGGCCGGCAGCTCCACGACCACCTCCGCGACTGCGGCGTTGATGTGGCCGCGGTGACGTCACTCGACGATACGCCCAGCGGCGTGGCGGTCATCAGTGTCGATGCGGCCGGCGAGAACGCCATCACCGTGGTCGGCGGGGCGAACGGTCGGCTCTGCCCAGCCGACGTGCGAAGCTGCGAAGCCCGTGTTGCCGCCGCTGATGCCGTGGTCATGCAACTCGAAACGCCCTTCGAGACGATCGTCGAAGCGGTGCGGATCGCCCGCACCCACGGCGTGATGACCGTGCTCGACCCCGCCCCGGCCCCGCGGGACGGTCTGCCCGACGAACTGTACGCGGTGGACGTGATCAGCCCGAACCAGAGCGAGGCGGCGCTGCTGACCGGACGGACGGTGGACGATGACGCAGGCGCGGAAGCGGCGGGGCGGTGGCTGATCGACCGTGGCTCGGGTATGGCAGTGATCAAACGCGGCCGGGATGGGGCGACAATCGTCGCCGCGGACGGCGAGGTGCGGCACGCCGAGGCGTTCGAGGTCGAGGCGGTGGACACCACCGCCGCGGGCGACGCGTTCACCGCCGCCCTGGCGGTCGCGCTGGCCGAAGGTGTATCGCGAGAGGGAGCGGCGCGTTTCGCCGCCGCCGCGGGGGCTCTGGCCGTGACGAAGTCCGGCGCCCAGCCCGCGATGCCCACCCGCGACGAGGTCGAACGACTTGCACGGGGCGCGCTGTAAAACCGGCGATGGTTGAGCCGGTCCCTTGCCGCCCGTTCATTCGGAGGAGGTGTGCGCCGGGGGCGACGTCTGATTCCCCGCGATCGGCGTCGTTCCCTCCAGCCAAGCCGCCGCCTGCCAGCCGAGGATCAGGCCGATGATCGCTCCAATGGTCCGCCACGTCCATCGTCTCAGCGACCGCCGGGACTTGCCGAAGCGCTGCGGGGCGTTGGTCATTGCGAGTCGGACCCGTCGAGTTGCATCGAAGCGAGGGCCGAGGGCACGTCCTCGGCAAAGGTGAATATCTTGTCCAGCCCGGTCACGAGCATCACGCCCCACACGCCGTCGGGCACGCTGCACAAGCTGAAGTGGTAGCCGTTCTCCTCGACGCGTTTGCGGACGCGCAGGAGTTGAGCGAGATTGGACGAGTTCAGATGGCGGACGCCGGCCATGTTGAGCACGACGTGCTGAAGACGATTGTCGAGTTGATCGTTCACCGCCGCAAGGTCTTCGGAGAACTGCGGCTCCGACGCCATCTCCGCGAGAACGATTTTATCCGACCATTGTTGAACGGGCATTGGATCTACCTTCCATCGATTCGCACCCCCGTTATGACGACGGAGCCAGTGTACCCGATTCCCTCCCCGTCCCGCCAGCGGCGGCTTGCCGGTTTGGCAAGCGCAAGCCGGACCGCAGCGCAGCGTAGGTCCGGATACGGCGGCGCTTGCCTCGGCCGATGTCCTCATCGCCAACTCGCCGGAGTCGAATCCCGGCCAAGGCGTACGCCGCTGCGCTGCGTGCGCCATGACCGGGCTTGCTCCCGGTTCTCTTCGTCGCTTGCGACTTCGATTTCTCCGGCCGTCGCCGTATCATGCCGACTCATGGAACTGGTGGCTGCGGGACAGGCAGTAACGCGCCGGCTCACGCCGGCCATGCTCGGCGGCATCGTGATCGCCCTCATGTTCCTCTGGTGTCTCGGTACGCTGCCCTGGTCGACGGTTCGGTATGACAATCAGCACCTCGGGGATACCTTCGAATCCCCGACCGGCGACTACGTCATGGGCACGGACCAACTCGGGCGGTCGGTCGCGTGGCGCTGTGCCCTCGGCGGGGCGGTATCGCTGAGCATCGGCGTCGCCGCGGCGTTGATCGCGGTGATCATCGGCACGACCTGGGGGCTCCTGGCCGGCTACGTCGGCGGGCGGACGGACGCGTTCATGATGCGGGCGGTCGACGTGCTCTACGGCCTGCCG
>CAYFQS010000003.1:0-35373 GCA_964345245.1 uncultured Planctomycetaceae bacterium
GACGAGGAGCTCTTTGAGCGCTACCCCCTCATCGACACGTGGAACGAACGGGCCGCCGCGACGGAGAACGCCTACGAAGGCGGGGCAGCGTTCGTGCTCAACGACCTCAAGGTCAGGTACGGGCCGGAGTACTACCGGCCGTGAATTCCGCGGCTGAAAAGTCGCGTGCGAATCCGGCCGACCGCCGCCTGCTCACAGCCATGGTCGGTTGCCCGGCGTGAACCCCCGATCCCGATGCGGCGCGAGCCAATCCGCCGCACGGAAGCGACCACCCATGGACCGCCTGCGAGTCGCCGAAAGGGCTGACGGCGAGTACCGACGGCGGTATCTCGCGCGGGCCCATGACAGATTTCGCAGGGCCGGATTAGAGCAAGGCAAGGCAGAACGGTTGCGGCATGCGGTCGATGTGGGGTCGCACGGGCGACGGCGCGAAACCGTGGATCGGCCACGCGGTCCCTTCCCAGGCCCCGACGCCGCCGCCTCAGGAACGAAGGGGCGTCGAACCCGCCTCGGGTTGCAGCAGGTCGACTTCCTCCTCGTCGGGGGTGGCGTCGAGCACCCGCCGCCACCAGTTCGAGAAAACGTTGCCGGCGGGGACGTACGTGCTCACGGTGTGGGAGGACGTTCCCAGCGAAGCTCGGTTGAGCTGAATAACGCCGTTCGAAGTCGGCGCCGGCGCATCGCCGGCCGGGCGCAGCAGGTCCACCACTTCCGCCGCATCACTGACACGAGGCGTCGCTGCGGCGGTCGTCACCGGCGACGCTTGAGCGACGCTCATCGCGGGAGGTGACGCAGCCGCGATCGGCGTCGTCGGCACATCAGCGCTGCGGTTGTCCGCAAACACGTCCATCGCCGCCGCGCCCCGGCGGGATACCGCGCCGCCGATGCCGCTGGCGTAGGCCGCGCCGCCCGAGGTGCGGTACATGCGGGTGAGCATCTGGCCGCCGTCCGCCGTGATGCGATGGCTCACCATCCGCTCGACCACGTCCTCGTCAAGGGACAGATCGCCGCCCTGCAGTTGCACGTCGCCATCGAGTTCGCTGCTGTCGCTGAGCGTAAAGCGTAGATGGTACCCGCCGGTCGCGTAGGCGAGCATGTCGTTGGCATCGGTCGAACTGCGACCGTGCGTCCAGGTCGGCTGCGGCGATTCGTCCCCGGCGGCGAGCGGGAGGTCGGAGCCGTCCGCCCCCGTCATGGCGGCGCCGGTGACAAGCCCGGGCAGACCGCTGGTGAGCTGGATATCGGCCCTGTGGCGCTCACTGCCGCTGTCGAGCACGACGCGACGGGTGAGTGTGAGATCGTCGACGAGGTCAACCGCATCAGCCGACGCCGCACCACTGAGCGTGATGTGATTCAGCCCCGCGCTGATGCGAGCACGGCGCTGCACCGCCAGGCCGCCGTCGATGGTGGCCGCGAAGTCGTACACCCCCACGGGCAACGACCAGTCAATCCGACCGTCGGCATCCGCGGTCGTCGTGAACCGCACGCCGTCACCGCGGCGCACGGCGTAAACCTCGGTGCCGCCGGCGCCTGAACCCGCGGCATCGAGAACGCGGCCGCTCACGACCGCCCCATCGTCGTAACCGAAGTTGTCCACGGCGACGGTCGCGCCGGCTTCATCACCGAAGCCGAGCAGGTCGACCGACAGCACGACTTCGGAGCCGCTCTCGATCCCGCTGAGGTTGATCGCGATACGGATCGCCCCGTCGGCGACGGTGTCGCCGACGCCGAGGCCGCCGCTGAGGTGAAGCTCGCCGGCGGCGTACGCCTGCCCGGCGGCCTGGAGGTTGAGCCCGGCGTCGCCGAAGGGCAGGCCCGCCGTCGGGCCGAGCAGCGAGCGCCCGGTGGTCGCGTCGGTCAGCGAGACCTCGACCGCATCGTGCAATGCGCCGAGACCAAGCCCCGCCGCGTCGAGCGTGAAGGCGATCCACGACGCCGAGTCGGGCACGACAAACGCCTGGCTCAGCCCGGCAAGCGTCGCGCCTTCGCTCAGCATCGCCCGGCCGGCATCGACGGCCACATCGCCCCGGATCGTCCAGCCGAAGCCGGGTGCCGCGGGATCGGCAACGTCGAAGCCGCGGTTGATCAGGTCGGCCGGGCGAAAGCCGAAATCGACGTCGCCCATCACCTGCCCGCTGGTCGTCACGGACACGACCTGCCCGCCGTCGGGCCAGCGCATCGTCGCTTGATAACCGGGAGGCGGGTCAACCCGAATGACGTATTCGTCCTGCAGCAGGCCGGCCAGGTCATAGCCGCCGTCGCCGTCGGTCGCGGCGAAGGGCTCGCCCGGACCGCGCTCGCCATCGTGATCGAGATCGGCGAAGACGGTCCAGACGGCGAGACCGGCTTCATCACCGTCGCTCACGCCGTCGATCGCATCATCGAGAAACACGCGCCCGCTCACCATGCCGAGCGCGAAGTTCGCGAGATTGGCGCCGGTGACATCGGCGCCGCTGGCGACGGTGACGGCCGAGGGCGCGACCGAGTTCCAACCCGCCGCGGCAACCTGTGCGATCACGTAGTCGCCGGGGCCGAGATCATCGAACGTGTACCCGCCGTCGGCCTCCGTGGTCGCGGTCGACTCGCCCGCTGTAAGCAGGCCGTCCATGTTGTCGTCGATGAATACCGTGCGGTCGGGCAGGCCGGGTTCACCCGCATCACGCACGCCGTCGGCGTTGAGATCATCGAAGGCGACGCCGGCGATCCGGACCCGCCGGAACACGCCGAAGTCGTGGCCAGCCAGGTCCACGCCGTGCTGGGAGTTGACGGAGTAGCCGCCCGCGCCTTCGATCGGCAGCGCGTCGGTCGGGATCGCGACCTGCAGGTTACCGGTCTCGCCGACGGGCAGCGTCAAGGTGAACCGCCCCTCGGCATCGGTCGTCGTGGAGGCCTCGCCGGCGTCGTGGCTGCCGTCGGCGTTGGCGTCGTCGAAGATCACCAGGCCCGCGAGAGCGCTGTCGGCCGCATCCTGCACCCCGTTGCCGTTTGCATCTTCGTACACCACGCCGCTGATGTCGCCGGTCTGCGAATCGACGACGGTAACAGCATTGGCCGCGTAGTCGGAGAAGACCGGCGGACCCTGACCATCGTCGATCACGGCGTAGACGTAGTAGTCCCCGGCCGGCACACCGGTCGGATCCCATTCGTAGCTGTCGTCGCCGTCGGTCTCGCTGAGATCGGCCGCGATGAGCTGACCGTCGTAGCCGGTCTGATCGTCGTCGTAGAACAGCGACACGACGGCGTCGGAGTCGTCGTCGAAGGCGCTGTAGTCGATGGTGATCACCGGGGCTTCGCTGAGCGAGCCAGCCCCTTCGGGCATCTCGCTGCCGCTGCCGCCGGTCGTCACGTCGATGGTCGGCGCCGCGGCGTCGGCCCAGGCCTCGAATGTCACATCCCCGAGGCCGGTGTCATCGGTCACAACGATCTTCCAGATGCCGGCCGCGGGATTGAGCACGCCCGCCACCTTGCCGTACTCGTCGCAGAACTCATCGATGATGGCGGAGTCGGCGAGCGGCGTGGTGGGATCGCCCTTCACGTGGAACATGCCATCGGCGGCCGTCTCGTAACGCACGCCGAAGGGGTCTTCAAGTTCGATCCCCACGGGCGGAACGACCGCCCCGCCGAGGGGAACGGGCTCGGTCCAGTTCGCCGCGAGCAGCAGCGAACCGGCATCGTCGGGCACGATGAACTCGCCGGCCGCGATGCCCTCGTCCCCGTAGCCCTCGTCCAGCCCCTCGGGCACGTCGGGAGCGCTGCTGTAAGCGGCGACGTGCTTCTTGCGCCAAAGCACCTGGTAGTCGCCGTCAAGCTTGAGGGCGAGGCCGACGGTCACGTTGCCGAGCAGGCGGACGGACGTCTGGCCCCACATGGCCATGTAGTCATTGCCGAGATTGTCGTCATTTGTGAAGCGAATCACCCCGGTGCCGCTGCCGAGTTCCTGGCCCTTGATCCATCGGCTGCCGGGAATCGTGGGCAGGCGCAGGTCGCCAAGACCGCTGGCGAAGAAGTTGCCGTTGGTGTCGGCGGCAAGGTTGCTCGTCAGCGAGATCAACTGCGGGAACGGGTCGCCGAACACGCGAACGCTGCCGTCGGCCCTGGCCTTGCCCTCGGTCCAGTTCAGGTCGAGATTGCACGAACCGGTGATAAGCCCGCCCATGTAGGACGCAAGCTCCACGCCGCCGGCGAGATGGTTCTCGTCGATGGTGACGTACATGTCGTCGAGGTAAAGGATGGACGCCGGCTTGCCCACCAGCGGGCGCAACCGCGGTTCCCAGTTGAGCACCCAACTCGGCAGGGAGATGCTGAACGACGGGCCGAAGCTCATGTCCACCGTGCCGGTGAAGGCGATCGGCTCGGGGTCGGCGATGTGCTCGATCTTGCCGCCAATGGCCTTGAGGAAGAATCCCGTCGTGCCGAGCGGCAGGTTGAACCCGCCCCACTCGAACTCGATCATGTTCAGCGAGCCGTCGTAGAACCCGAGCCCGGCTTCAATGGTGTTGCCCACGGGGAGCATGGGCATGACCAGCTTGGCCGAGCCCTCGAAGACCTGCACGCCGTCTTCCTCGCCCATCATCAGCTTCGCTTGTTCGACCTCGAACACGCCGGGCACGACGACGAAGTGGCGCACCGCGATCTCGCCGGCGAGCGAAACGCCGGACTTCTCGCTGAGCTTGATGTAGTCGTTCGGCCCGGCGAAGCTTGCCTGCACTTCCGTGCCCGACCACAGGATCGCCGTGAGGTCGCCCTGGATCTTGAGCATGCGGTCCGTCGGCTTCGACCCGTCGTACTCGATGCTCAGATCGGTCGCCTGCACGTCCACCGCGTTGAACAGCGTGAACCGCACGTCGGGCAGTTTCACCTTCCCGCCGGTGATGGACGGGCCGGTCTCGTCGATGATCAGCCACTGGCTTGCCGCCTCTTCCGACCCGCCGACGGTGATCTCCATATTCCCCAGCATGTCGGGCAGCTTCACCTTGCCCTGCAGCTTGAGCCGCGGGTCCCACTTGTCCTGGTCACTGCGGTTGCGGTCGGGCGTGAACACGATGGTGTAGATGCTGACATCGGTGCTGAAGAAGCTCAGCTCCGGCGTGTCGTCGACCGGCAACGTCGCGGTCACTTCCGCGATGCGGCCGTTCTCGATCTCCAGGCCGAGGTCGACCTCCGTCGCGCCCGGCTTCCCGGTATCGACGAATTTGCCGCTCGCCCTGGCCGTCACTTCGGCCAGCGACTGGCCGAACGCCTTCGATGCTTCGATTTCCACGTCCTTGAGCTTGTAGCTGCCGTACACCGGCACGAGGTCGGCGCTCAACTTGACGTTCATCGCGTATTCGACGCTGCCGTCGTTCATGACCCGCAGCTTCGCGTAGCGGCTCTGGGCCGGGTCCGCCTCGTTGACTGCGAGATCGATCCGCGTGTCGTTCAGCGTCGGGAACGTGAACGCCCCCTGCACGGTCACTTCCCTGAAGTCGTCGGTCTTCTGGAACACGAGCTGCGCATCGCGCGTCTCGACCTCAAACTTGCCGAGGAGGTTGAACGTCTGGTTGCCCGGCAGGGCGAGCACGCCGCCGCTGACGTCGACGCCGTCGCGGTTGATCACGATGTGGTCGTCGCCGTCCACGCTGACCGTAATCTCGTGCCCGCCGGTGAACTGCGTGGGCAAGCTGACCCGGCCCTGCACGGTCAGTTCGGGGTCCCAGCGATTCTCAAGCCCGTCGGTCGTGTCGCGATCGGAGACGAACTCGAGTGATGCGACCTTCACCCCCAGGCCGTAGACCGAGAAGTCGTCGCCTTCCGATTCGCTCTCGACCTTGAAGCTGTAGAGGTCCGGCGTGATCTCCGCGGTCAGACCGAGATAGCGATTCGGCGCGCCGACCTGGGCTCGGGCCGTGCCTTCGTACTTGTTGTGCTCGGGGTGTTCGGTGTCGATGTTGACATGGAGGATGATGTCCTCAATGGCCCACAGCCCGTCGGGCGTGATGTTGATCGGACCGGGCATGGTCAACTCACCGTTGACCGCCAGCCCGCCGCCTTCGGTCAGCTTCACGTACTTGTCACCCGACAGATCGACCGTGGCCAGCGTGCCGTCGGCGTTCTGGAGATCGTTGAAGGTGATCTCCGTGCGCAACTCGGCCCAGTACTTCCGCGTCGTCGCGTCCTTGCCGATCTTCAGCTCGGGGTCCTTGATCTCGACTTCGACCAGGTCGAACAGCGGCACCGTGTAGAGCCCGGTCACGCCGAGTTGACCTTCCTTGAAGTCGATGCCGTCGAGATTGATCAGCAGTTCCTTGCCCGGCTCGATCTGCATGGTGAGCGACCGGCCCTCCCCGACGAGCGACTCGGGGAGCGAGAGCTGCCCGGCGAAGCTGAACTCGGGGTCCCACGCCTCCCCGACATCGGGCACGCGGTCGGAGGTGAAACCGAATGTATCCACTTCCACGCCGATGCCGTAAAGGATGAAATCGGGCGACTGATCAGTCTGGCCCGGCTTCAAGCTGAAGCTCGTCTCCTGGCCCACCTCAAGGCTCATCTGCAGATGAGCCGCGTCCGGGCCCTTCAAGTCGGCCTCGCCTTCGGCGGTCATCGCCACCGTGTTCACGTTCAGCTTCAGGTCTTCGATCTTCCAGTCGGCCCCGAGGGCGATCTCCTTCACGTTGATGTTGCCCACGAAGTCGACCTTGGGCGTGGCCTCGGCGAAGCTGACCTGGAAGTAGCCGTTCTCCTTCGGGTCGTTGCTCTTCTTGAGATTGACCTCCGTCTCGCCGAAGGCGGGCAGCTTGAATTCGCCGCCCATGCGCAAGGCCCGCACCGACGCCCCGCCTTCCTGGTGGATGTAGTCGATCCAGGGAGCGTCGGCCACCACCTCGAAGCCGTCGAAGTCGAGCACGTAGTCCTCGCTCGCGGTGAACCCGAGGCGATTGAACGACAGGCCGTGGCGGCTGATGCCGATGTAGTTGTCCTCACCCGTCACCGCGATGTTCCAGTTCACCGGATCGGGCAGCGTAATCTGGCCCTGCAGCCGCAGCTCGCCGTCGGCCGGGTTCGCGCCGTCGGGCAGGAAGAACTCGAGGCCCTGGACGGTCACATCCGCCCCGCCGAGCTTGAACTCGTTCGGCAGCGACGCGAGCTGGTCGTTGACGGTAGAGCTCAGCGCGGACTGCAGGTTCAACGACCACGTGCCCTGGAAGAGCTGGAACTGCTCGCCGTACAGGAACGCGCTGAGCGTACCGTCGGCGCTGACGAGCTTCGTCTCCCGGTTGTAGGTGAAGCTCGTGCCGTCGAAGTGCACTATGGGCACGAAGTTTTCGGGGTCCTCCGGCTTGAAGCCGATGTCGACCCGGCCGCTCGCCTGCACCGTGGTCTCGTCGACGTTGCTCCAGCCGTCGGCCTCGACGCGAAGCGGGAAGAACTCGAGGGCGACGGTGCCTTCCCGTCGCTTGTTGTTCGACGTGGCGGCGGCGTTGATGTCGTGCGGCTCGATGATCCGGGAAGCCGCGGCCCGCGGATCGGCCGGCTCGTTCGCCGTCGCGTCGGTGATCACGACCCAGGCCACGTCCTCGGGTTCCAGCCACGTCGGCAGCGTAATGCCCGTCAGGTCCGGACGGAAGGAACCGCTGTAACGACCGCCCGCGGGCAGATCGGCGGGCGTGACTTCGATCTCCTCGATCAGGCGGTGCCACGTTCCGGTCGAGGAGTTGTCGGGCGCGAACACGTCGTCATCGGTGCCGAGCCAGACCTGCTGCGTCCAGGTTTCGCCCTCCGGCAGATCGCCGCTGCCGGTGTTCTCGATGGTGTACCGGAAGTCCTCCTCAAGCACTTCGTCGTACATCACGAAGGGCCGCACGATGCTTTCCGTGTACAGGTCGGGCAGGGCCCATTGCACGAGTTCGTCGGCGGTATTGTTCGCCTCATTGCTCTCGATGAGGGTCTGGGTCGCGTCGATCTCGAGGACCCACTTCATGCCGTCGCCGGCCCCGGTGTCGTAGACCTGATCAAACGTGAGCACGCCCATGCTGGCGTCCTCGCCGTACTCGGGGACGGGATCGAGTTCGACGGCGCGCATCTGGCCGATGTTGCCGTCGCTGCCGGCGAATTCGCCGAGCAGGTAACGGTTGCCGCCGGCGTCTTTCATGTACAGGCGCTCGGTCCAACTGCTGCCGGCCCAGAGCGGCGCGGCGCCCACGGTCGTCACCGACCACTGCGCCGTCGCCCCGCGCTCGCCGAACTCGACCGGCGGCGGCGTGAACGACGCCACCACCAGGTCCGGCTGGTCCAGCGTCACGCTGATGACCTGGGTGTCGAGCCCCTGCGGATGACTGTTCGCCCCCGTGCCCGTCGCGTCGATGAGCACGTCGGGATTGAAGAAATCGATCGGCTGATTCTGCAGCCCCGCGACATTGGCGTTGGCGGTGTCGATGAGTTGGCGAATGTCGTAGCTGATTACGCCGTGCGCCCCGCGGTAGCCGCCGAGCAGGAACTGCCCGTTGGCGCTGATGGCGAGGTTATCGAGGAACCCGTTCTCGACGCCCTGGGTCGCCCCGAGCAGTTTCGCCTCTCCGAAGGGATCGCGGATAATGCCGATGTTCGCCCCGATCTCCTTCGTCGGGTAGAGCGTGACGTCGTGCGAGGGCACGCCCTGGAGCATCGCGTTGAAGCCGGCGAGAAAGGCGTACTCGGTGCCGTCCGTGTCGCTGTGGAACACCACGCCCGTCGCGTTGTTGATATCAAACCAGTCGATCCGACTGCCCAGCGTCAATTCGACGTGCTTGACCGTCCAGTTCGTCTCGCTGGCGTTGGCCTGGATGAACCCGGCGCCATTGAGGTCGGAGACCTTGTCGGCGAAGGCGATCTTGTAAGGATCGGTCGGCGAAGTCGCGACATGCGTGATTTCCTTGCCTGCGGCGATCTGGCCGATCACGCGGGGATCGGACGGTCGCGAGATGTCGACCACATGGACGTAACCCTGTTGACCGGCCCGGCGCCCGGCGCCGAAGAGCGTCTCGCCGGGGGCGGCCACGTAAAGCCGCTTGCCGCTGGCGCTCGCGGCCAGACCGCGAAGCCCGAACGGCGTCAGGGGCACCTCGATCGTGCCGACGACCTGGTTGTACATCGCGGAGCCCGGCTGAATGTCGATCTGGTAGACCCGCCCGAGCACCTCGTCCGAGACGTAGAGGAACTCGCCCGCCGGATCGGTCTCCAGCCAGTAAGCGGACGCCTGATCGGGCAGGTCGATGACGTTCATGCCCTCGCGGTCGAGGTCGATGTCGACCTGGTGCAGTCCGACGGCGTCGATCATGGCCACGCCCGCGGCGCCGCGGAGGGCCACGTACGCCCGCGTGCCGTCCGGCGTGACCGAGACGCTGCGCGGCCGCACGTACTGACCCCCGGCGCTGCGAACGGGGATGTCCGCCGTCAGCGACACGAACTCGCTCGCCGAATCAAAGGCGGCCACGGTTCCGCGATGCCCCGTCGCGACGAAGGTGTACCGCGATTCCGGTTGCAGCATGACCGGCGGGCTGAAGCGCTCGACATCGGCCACGACGCGATTGCCGTCACCATCGGTCCGCCAGATCTTCTGCTTCCGCCGAACCGTGACCGTCGTCATGCCGATCACCACCTCGTCGGGCACGGCGACGGTGAGCGTTTCCGTCGCGCCGTCCCAGTTCCCCAGCGATGCATCGTCGGCCTCGACGACAAACTCGCGCTGCGTGGTGGTGTCGCGGAAGACCACGGCGAGATCGGCCGGGTCATCGCCGACGCCCAGCGGCGCTCCGAGCCAGAGCATCGGCCCCGACACCGCGAGCGTCGGCCGCGTCTCGCCGGCGAGGTCGGCAATCGCGAAGGTCAGCGACGTCACCACCGGCTGGTGGGCCCGGTCCACGTCCGCCAACCGGACGTTGTCGAAGGTCGTGGTCAGCGCCGTACCGTCAGCGCCGATTACCTCGACGCCGCTCACCGTCTTGGCGTTGCCCCCGTCGCCCAGCCACTCGCTCATCTGCATCGTGTGGTTGCCGACGGGCAGATGCATCTCGAACGCACCATTGGCGTTCATGAGATTCACCGAGTTCCAGACGAACCACGCCCCGAACGCGACCGCGAGCGCTTCGTCGCCTTCATCGCCCTCGGGGTAGTCCGACGCGCCGTCGGTGATCTCGACGCTGGCCAGCGTGCCGCCGGAGGTGTCGGCGAGTTCGCTGGTGATGTTCACCGCCCCGCTGACGCGTCCGAACGCATCGTCCGGTGCGTAGGCGACCCAGTACTCCCCGCCTTCGAGCAGGCCGGGCAGCCCGAGCGGCGAGGTCGTCCGGGCGACCCCGTCATCGCCGACCCCCATCACTTCGACCTGCAGCCACGCATCCTCCATGGCCCCGGTCGCATCGGGAATCTGGCCGGCCACATGCACCACGAGCGTCGAGCCGGCGGCAAGCGGGTCGGCGGGCAGCGAAAGCTGCGGCCGCTCGTTCAGTCGGGCCCCGCTGAGATCAAGATTGAACGCCGTGACGAACTCGAACGGCGCCACGACCGGGCGGCTCAACTCATCGGCGGTCATCGGCGTGATGGTGATGTCGCTCGCATCACTCAGCCCGCCTGCCGGCACGCCGAAGAGAATGTCCGCGCTGGTCTCATGCACCAGGCCGCCCGCGGCATCGAGCGTCGTCGGCGCCGGCGGCTGGTCCACCGGGCTCTCGGCAAGCACCCGCACCACCCATTCGCTCATCTTGTGGATCACGGTGACGGTGGACACACCATCCGCCAGCGGCGTAATCAGACCGCCGGCATCAACGTCAATCACCGCGTCGTTGCCGATGAAGTACTGCGTCTGCACGTCACCCGCCACGTCGGTTCCGTCGGGGAGATAGACCTGCAATGCCTGTTCGCCGTCCAGCGATGACATCGCGATGGCGTCCGGCAGGACGTACAGCCCGTAACGGGCGAGGTCGGCGTCGTCCTGGTCAGCCGGCTCGCCGATCATGAACGCGGTCACCGCCTCGATACCCCGGGCCTCCACGCTGATCACCCCGTAGCCATCGGTGATGCCCACCAGTCGGCCGTTGCGGCTGACGAACCCGGATGCCGCATTGTCCGAAGCGAAGGTCAGGTACGCCGCGGGCAGGACGACGTCCTCCTCGTCGGCGAAATCGCCGATCACGGTCATTCGCGCGCGGTCGCCGGCGTCGATGCGCGGCATGCGCTCGGCGAAATCAAGCTCCAGCAGAGGCGCATCGCTCACGTTGATGGTGACGGTCGAGACGTTCGAGTCGCCGTCGGGGTCGACCGCCTGCAGGTCGAAACTCGCGGCCCCGGCAAAGGTCGCTTCCGGGGTGAACAGCACCGACCGGCCGTCGACGGTCAGCTCCGCGGTGCCATGGGTGACGTTGCCGATCGCGAAGTCGAGATTGTCGCCCTCGGCGTCGCTCGCGAAACGGTCAAGGTCGATCCAGATCTGCAGACCCACGTGGGTGAGCAGGTCGCCGGCCACCGCGGTCGGCGGGAGATTGGCGACAAAGCCGAAGCCGGTGTCGAGGTACTGCTGATCGTCGGCGTCGACGGCGCCGTCGCCGTTGATATCCGCGGTGGCGGCAGCGGCCTGATCGTCGGCATCAATGTCACCGTCGCTGTCCACGTCGCCGGCGATGAAGGCGCCGAGGGTGAAGCCGCCCGAGGTCAGCGCGTCGGCGCCGGACAACTCGATCACGTAAGGGCCGGGTCGATCCACCGTGAACAGGGCGCGGCTGTGGCCGGGCTCGACGATCGTCTCGCCGGCCGTCAGCCCCTGCACGCCGGCCGCCGCGGGGTCGAACCCGCCGCTGCCCGTCACGTCGATGCCGAAGGTCACCCGCCCGGTGCCCGACGTGGCGAGTTCATCAGCCCCGATCGTCAGGGCGAACCGCTGCGTCGCGCCCGCGGCGACGGACCCGCCGGCGGTATCGCCGACGAAGTCGCGCACCGTGCCGAGCAGGCCGTCGACGGCGACGGCACCGGCCAGCAAGCCGTCGGCGTCGTAAACCGCGGCCAGCGAGTCAGCCGGCGCCGGGGCCATGACCGACGTGAGCCGGCCCGCCGCGTCGTAGCCGTACCACGTCCGCGCTTGGGTGTCGACGTTGGTGACGTTGATCAACCTTCCGGAGCCGTCGTAGGTGTAGGTCACGCGCTGGCCGTCGGAGCCGACGAGATCGGTCAGTCGCCCCGCGTGGTCGTGCATAAAGCTGACCCGCGAGCCGTCGGGTCCGATCACGCCGCTATCCGCGACGAGCAGGCGCTCGCCGCCCGGGGCGACGATGGCCTGCAGCCCGTCGTCCACGTCGTACTCGTGCAGCGTCCCGTCGGCAGCGACCAGCGTGTAGTCCGCGCCCGCGAAGCGACCGCTCGCGGGGTTGTACGGCAGGCCGGTCCGCAGTTCGTGGAAGGCCTCGCCGACCTGCTCGATCGACGCATCGGCGCTGACAAGTTGGTAATCGACGCCGGGATCGGCGGTCCAGGCCGGGCTGTACCACGACCGGCCGGTATGTTCGTGCAGCGTCGGCGCGAAGGTGAACCCGGCCCGGCTGCCGTCGGGCAGGTTCAGATACACGCGGTCGCCTGCGTGCAGGGCGGCGAAGACGCCCTCGTCTTCGCCGCCGGTCGGCGCGAGGTTGGTCGCGATCCGCGGCTCGAAGCCGGCCAGCGACCACCCGTATCCCACCTCGCCGTCCACCGTCGCATCAAGCCCGTGATAGTTGCGACCGAGCGTCAGCGTCACGCCGGCCACGCTCGTCGTCAGATCGGTCACATGGCGGGTCAGCGCCCCGGACTTGTCCGCACTGTTGATCTCGACGAATCGGTCGACGCGGCTGCGGCGGCCGCTGATGTCCGCGGCCTCGAGGCGAAGCTGATACGCCCCGTTCCGCAGTCGCTGCGGATCGAGCGGCGCGAGCACGCCGCCCGTCACCGCGGCCGTCGACTGGGCCAGAGGCACGAAGTTGCGACTGCCGAGCGGGGCCAGCGACAGCGTGAACTCATCGAGATTCACGTCGTCGACGGTCCCGATCACGTCGAGCGTCTCGGCGACAATCGCGCCGGCCCGCGGGATCGCGAGGTCGACGACGGGCGCGGCATCGTCGACCGGGTCGCGCACCTTCATGGTCACCTGTGCCGTGCCGACGTAGCCGTCCACGTCGGCGGCCGTGGCCGTCACGTCGAAGTGCCCGGTTCGTCGCGGCGTGAAGCCGGCGCGGTTGAAGCGGTCGAGCGTGATCGGCTCGCCATCGATGTGAAGCGTCAGGTCGGCGATGTCCGCCACGCCTCTCGCGGTCACGTGCACCAGCACGGGTTGGCCGGGCGCGCCGGCGAAGCTCGGCGTCAGTTCAACATGCACGTCCGGCGGGATCGCCTCCGGCGACGCGACCAGCGTCAGGTTCTGCCACGCGGTCAACTCGCCGTCGCTGACCCTGATCCGCGGCTGATGCTGACCGACCTGCGGCGCAAAGGGCGTCCAGGTCAGACGCCCGGTGTCGGCGTCGAGCGCCGCCCCGGCGGGCAGGTGCTCAGCCGAGTACGTCACCGGATCGCCGTCCGGGTCGCCGCCCGGCAGGTCAAGCTCGAAGGTTTCACCAACCAGGACGACGTGTCCGCTCAGTTCCGGCAGCACCGGGGCCTGGTTGACGTCGACCACGTCGATGGTCACGTCCATCTCGTCGGTAAGGCCCGACGGATCGGTTGCGACGAAGGTAACCGGGTAAGAACCGGCCTGGAGGTGATCGGGCGTCCATTCGAACGCCAGCGTCTCGGGGTCGAAGGACGCCCCGCGCGGCAGCACGCCGTCGATGTGATAGCCGAGCGGATCGTTGTCGTAGTCGCCGCCGGCGATCTCGAACACGAGATACGTCCCTTCGCGGGTGAACTGATCGTACAGCGGCGTAAGCACTGGCGGGCGATTGACGTTATCGACCTCGATCACCACGTCGCCCCGGCTCGCCGCCTGCCCGTCACCGGCGGTGATCGAAAGTGTGTACTGCCCCGCCTGGAAGTAGTTCGGCGTCCACTCGAAAACACCGGTACCGCGGTCGAAGGTCGCGCCGGTCGGCAGGCCCGCCACGTCGAACGTGATCGGGTCGCCGTCCGGATCGTCGGCGTCGAGCGCGAAGCGGAGCGTCTCGTTCTCGCTGAGCGACTGTACCGGCATGGGCGTGAGGAGCGGCGCGGCGTTGGCCGCTCGCGCGACCAGCGCGATCGTCTCGCTGTCCGAAGCCGCGTCGGCCGGCACGCCGTTGCCGCTGTCGGTCACCTCCAGCGTCGCGCTGTGCGTTCCGACCGCCGCCGGCGTCCAGCGGAACTCGGCGATGCCGTACATCTCCGTGCCGCTGAATGTCGCGCCCGCGGGCAGACCCGTGGCGCCGAAGGTCAGGTCGTCTTCATCGAGGTCATCGACGTGGACCTCGATGACGAGTTCTTCGCCGACCACCGCCACCTTGTCGCCGACGTATCGCATCACCGGCGGCAGGTTGCTGGCGGTGACCGAGAGAATGAACGACGACTCGCCGGTCAGCGGCTCAGACAGCCCGGCATTGCCCGTATCCGTCGCCATCACGGTGAGCATGGTATCCCCGCGGTCCAGCGAGCCCGGCTCGACGTGAATGTTGCCCGTGCCGTCGCCGTTGTCGGAAAACGTCGCGAAAGCGGGCAGACCTTCCACGCCCAGTGTGAGCGTGTCCGCGTCGGCGTCGGTCGCGGTGACCGGGATATCGAGCGATCCCTCCGTCGGCAGCGTCTGAGTGTCGATTTCGGTGATCTGCGGGGCGGCGTTGGCGTCGCGCACGTCGATGGTCAGCGTGATCGCGTCGCTCGTCGTCGAGCCCGTGCCGTCGCCGTCATCCGTCACGGTGAAGTCGATGCTGTAATCGCCGGCCTGGGTGAAGTCAGGCGTCCAGCGCAGGGCGCCGGTCTCATCATCGAACGTCGCCCCCGTCGGCAGCGACGAGTGCGTCCAGGTCAGCGGCGCGACCGGCTGATCGCTCTCCTCCTGCTCGCCCGTGTCGGCGGGGGTGCCGGGGTAGTCCGGATCGTCCACGCCGACCACGACGCTGAGCGGCTGGCCTTCGTAGATAATCCAGTCGCCGAGCGACTCGAACCGCACCGGGGCGTTGACGTTCGTCACCTCGACGTCGAGCGTGCGGCTCGTCGTCGCCTCCCCGTCATCGGCGAGCAGCTCGATCGCGTACTCGCCGTGCTGCGTGAAGTCGGGCGTCCAGGTGAAGATGCCGGTGACCGGGTCGATCCGCGCGCCCGCCGGCAACCCGCGGGCGCCGAAGGTGATCGCGTCACCGTCCGCATCGTCGGCTGTCAGCGCGATCGTCAGCGGCCGGCCCTCCTGCACCGACCGCGGCGCGGGTTGCGCGAGATCGGGTGCCGCGTTGACGTTCGTCACGAGGATTTCGAAGGGCCGGCTCACCGTGGCGTAGCCATCGGTGGCGAAGATCGTCACGTCGCGATACCGCCCCGCCGAGCGCCCGTCGGTCTGCCAGCGGAGTTCCGAACGCGCCACGTCGAAGTACGCCCCGCCCGGCAGATCATCCGCCCAGAAGTGGATCGAGTCGCCATCGAGGTCGAAGCCCTCGACGAGCACCACGAGCTCGTCGCCCTCCGCGAGCTGCTGATCCTCGACCATCGTGATCTCGGGCGGGTTGTTCACGTCGGCCACGGTGACGTGCCACTTCTGCATGTCGTAGCCGCCGCGGGCGTCATAGGCGCGAACCTGCAGCAGCACGGTGTCGGCGCTGCCGCGGTCGGGCGTCCACGAGATCACGCCGGTGTCCGGATCGATCACCGCGCCGTCCGGCCCGAGCGTCAGTACGTACGTCAGGTCGCTGCCTTCGGGGTCGGTCGCGTCGACGTCATACGTGTAAAGGTTCCCGGATCTCGCCGCGTGGCTGGGCGTGGTCGTGATCGCCGGCGGCTCGTTGGGCGGGAGTGTCCCCGCCACCCGCGGCTCGAGATCGAGCGCCGTCCAGTCCACGTTCTCCACCACAACCGTGCGACTCGCCGTGGTCGCGCCGGCCGGGAGTTCGGCATACGTCGAATGCAGGATCGTCACGAACGGATGGCCCGCATCGTCGTAGCCGGTGGCGCTGAGCAGGTCCGCGCCGGCCGAGGCCAGGCCGTCGAAGACCAGCCGCATCGGCCCGTAGATGGAATGATCGGCGGTGTTGGTGACCGACGCCTCGAAGGTGATCGTGTCGGCGCCGCGATTCGCGCGGAGATTCGTGATCGTCACGTCCACCAGGTCCGTCACGTCCGCGAGCACCTCAAACGTCGAGATGTACGGTTGGTCGAGCGGCAGGCCCGTCTCACTGTAGATATCGGTGGAGACGATCAGCTCGTAAGTGTCCGGCAGCAGCGCCTCGAACCACAGCCGCGCCGTGCGCGTCGGCTGCGAATAGGTCACCGTGCTGATTTCGATCTCGGCATCCGTCGCCAGGTTCCGCAACGTGTAGTTGAGCGGATTGGTGACTGAGAAGGCATCGAGTGCCGAGGCGTGCGCCATGTCAATGTCGAAGCTGACGGTGAGCGAAGTCAGCCGCGGGTCGAGCAGCGCCCCGTCTTCCGGGCCGTCGACAATGCGCGGGTTCGTGATCGGCTGGATGACGTCGACCTGGTCGGACTGGGCAACGTACAGCCGGCCCGCGGCGTCGGTGTGCAGGAACTGACCGCGGGCGCCGCCGATGGCGATGTCGACCGACTGGAACGTGACCAGATCGATCATCGTCAGCTCGCCGCCGGTCGCATGGGTCACGAAGCTGAGCCCTTCAAGCGGCGTGCCGGCGGCACCGAAGGCGATGCCCGTCGCCGGATCGTCGAAGCGCGCCACGACCTCGGCGTTGCCGACGCGATTGAATCGCACCACGTCCCCATCGTCCGGCCAACTCACACCCCACAGCTCGCCTTCGTTCGACAGGCCGAGCCCGTTCACACGGGTGGACGAGAAGATGTTCCAAGTGTGCGTCACGGTGTCGAAAACTTCGACGCCATCGGAGGTCGAGACGAAGAGGCGGTCGTTTTCGCCGTCGGCGGCGAGGCCGAGGTTCACGCCGTCACCGAAGCGTTCGAGAATCTGCCCTGTCTCCGCATCGAGTTGGACCAGCGGCCCGCCGCCGGTGGTGGCCCACAACTGCCCGAGTCCGTCGTACGCCATGTCGTAGACGGGCAGATCGAGCGTAGCGAGCGGCTCCAGCGCTTCGCCGCCATTGAGGTCGAACCGCCAGAGCTGGTTGCGGCCGAACCCGCCGCTCACGAGCACCGACCCGCCATCGGGGGCGACCGCCATGCTCATCGCGCCGAGCCCCGCGCTGCCGTCGGGCAGTCCCCAGGCGAAGGCCGAAGCCATGAACGGCTCGAACACGTTCGTGAAGGACGACGGGTTCGTCGAGGACTGCGGCCCCGGCACGCCGAGCAGCGCTTCCAGGAACAGCGGGTTGGTCACCGGTTCGTCCGAGGCCGCCGCCGTCGGCAGGTCGACCACGACGATTTCCGGCGAGGTCGGCGCCGCCCCGAGATTCACCGCCGGGTTGTAGGCCGGCAGCGTCACCCCCGCCGGGCCGGCTTCCACGTTGCCCGCGAGGTCGGAGGCGAGCACGATGAAGCTCACCGCCTCGCCCGCATCGCCCTCGTAGCTCACCTCGGTGTCAGTCGTGCGCCGCAGCCAGGCGGAGTACGGCTCGCCGTTCACCGAGGTGTAGACGGTGTAGCTCGCCACGCCCGAGCCGGTGGCATCGTCCGTCCCCGCCCACGAAAGCCGGTACGAACCGTTGCCGAGATCGACCACTTCCGTCGTGGTCGTCGGAGCGACAGCGTCCACCGTGACCACGGCGGCGTCGGTTTCGACCGGCGCGTCACCATCGAAGAACACGCGGGCCGAGGATTCGACCTCCGTTCCCGTCGTCACGTCCCGCCACGAGCGGATCGTGTAGCTCACGCTGCCGAGGTTGGTGCGATCGATGTTCGGGCGCAGCAGCCCGAGCGACGGATCTTCCACCGGCAGGCCGGTCAGCGGATCGATGGCGGTCAGTTCCCACAGCGCGATCCCGGTGAACACGTCCACGCCGGCGGTAACGCGAAGGACGATGCCGAGCTCATCGACGAAGTCGAAGTCGCCGTGGAACGCCGCCCGGTCGCTCGGGAGGTGCACGTGAATGTCGCCGAGTTGGATATCGCCGAGGTAGAACGTGCGGAGATCGAGGTCCTCGTCGAGCTGCGTCATGACGCGGATCTCGGAGACGATCTCGTCGCTGTCGGCGCCCTGCTCGAACTCAACGGTGTAAGGCAATCGGGCGGCCAGCGGGATGAAATCCTGCTCGCCCACGCCCTCGGGCGGCGTGACCGTCGCATTGGCGCTGCCGGTCGCGTCGACGCCGAAGTAGCCGCTCAGGTCGGCCTCTTCGGGCTGGATGCTCTCAAACTCCCGCTCCGACGCCCGCACGGTGACGATGAACACCTCGGAATGCGTGGTGTGCGTCATGTCGAGGTCGTAGTCGGCGAGATCGGGCAGATTCTCGGGGGCGAGTTCGTAAGGCGCGGGCTGACTGAGCGTTTCGTCGTGACCGTACCACGCCTTGACCTGGTCGAAGAATGCGACGAGGTCGCCGTCGGCGATGACGTCGGCCCCGGCCTCGGTGCCGAGGATGCCCGCGGTGATCGCGCCCATGAGGGACTGGAATTCCGGCTGCTCGCGGATCGCCGGCGGCTCGTCTTCCGGCCGAAGCAGCCCGGCGTCGCTGAGCGCCGCGAGATACGCCTCCGCCCACAGGTCCGCGTCGGCCACCGCCACCCGCAATCCGGACGGCGCGTCTTCGTCGGCGAGGATCGCCTCGCGCATCGCCAGCGCCTCGTCGCGCTGGTACGCCACGTACTCCTCGGCCGTCATCGGCGTGGCCGCGGCCACCATGTAGAACTGCATGTCGAGGTCCGCGAGGTCGAGCACCGAGAAGTTCTCCTCCATGTACTCGGGGGCCTCGGCCAGCAGCTCGCGCAACTGCGGATATACGTCGGCGGTAAACGTCAGGGCCGCGTAACCACGATTCACGAAGTCGTAGGTGAAGCCCGGGGCCATGTTGTCGCCGGTGGTGTTGACCAGCGGATCGAGATCGGCCCACGGCACGTCGTCGAGGGTCGGCTCGCCGTACAGGTTCGTGCGGAAGACCAGCGCCGGGCCGGGGATCAGGTCCGGCCGGGCGTTGGTGATGTTCGGCATGCCGAACTCGAAATGCACGTAGGGCGCGTCGATGTTGCTCAACGAGTAGATGCCGAAGCCGTACCACCCGGTCTCGCCGAGCCCGAGTTCGCTCGGGCCGCCCATGCCAACGGTCAGGTCCAGCGGCTGGGCCGACTCCACGAGATACCGATGCGGGAGAACCGACTCGCTGCCGTCCGGGTTGATCACGTAAACGTCGTACAGGCCGTGCGGTGCGTCGCGCAGGTCGAACACCGCCTGGATTTCGGTCGCGTCGATCCATTCGTAGTTGACCGCTTCATACTCAGCGATCTGCGGACGGACGAGCTTCACGAGCGAATCCGGGTCGAACTTCGCCCCGCGCAGGGTCATCGTCACGTAGCGGTCGTCGCCGCCGGTATCCGGCGTCACATCTTCCAGGGCGAACGGCAGCGTCCGGGCGGTCAACGTGATGGGCGTCGACCCGCCCTGTCCTCGCACGAGCACGTAGTACGTGCCTTCCTGCGTCGAAGGCACGCGGGCCGTCTGGTCCGCCCAGAGATGGCCCTCGTGCATCGCGTCGTAGAACATCGAACTCGGCAGGCCTTCGTAACGGACATACAGCTCATTAGCCGCGTGGTCGTCCACGGCATCGAGTTCGACCTCGAGGGTCTCGCCCGCGGTCACGTCGATGCGATGCAGCACCGACGCGCCGGTGGAGATGTGGTCGTCCACGGGCGTGTTGAGGTACATCGGGTTCACGTCTACGCCCATCGACGCCGCGGAGGTGAACTTGTTGTTGGCGTTGTTCGCCCCTTCGTGGATGTCGTCGAATACGTCGGTGCGGAGGATGAGCCGGTAATCCCCCGGCAGCGTGGGCGGCAGCGTCGCCGTCAACTGCGCGGTGTAGCTCTCGCCCGGCGCGAGGGTCTTGAGGAAGAAGTCCAGCTCGTCTTCGCCGCCGAACGAGCCCTGCCGCGTTCGCCCCACCAGCACGTCGCCGAGGTCCCATACCGCATCGGCCGAGAGGTACACCGCGTCGTCCCAGATGCCCGTGACCGATTCCTCGGCATGATGATTGGAGACGGTCCACTCGATCTCGATCTCGTCGCCCACGGTCGCCGCGGTCGGCACGGTCACATCGTCGACCTGCAGGTCGCCCGGCGGCGGCAGTTCGATGATCATGGGCACGGCGCTTGGCGAGGCGTTGTTCGCTTCACCCGTGGTCTCGTAAACCTTGCCCAGCGGATCGCGGGCGCTGGGCACGTCGGTGAGAATGAACACGTAGTAGTCGCCGAGCAGGCCGCGGGGCACGTTCCACGTGCCGGTCACGGCGTAGCTTTCGCCGGCGTCGAGCACGCCCTCGCGGGTCACCGAGCCGACGTAGTGGTCGCTTCGAATGTCGAGGTACTCATCCCGCGACAGGTAGATGCGGTCGGTCCACCGGGTCTGCGTATCGGGCACCACGCCGCCGGCGTTGGTCACTTCAAAGGTCAACTCGAAGCCCCGGCCGACCACCGCGTGCGTGGGCGGGGTCACGTCGCTCACCACCAGGTCCGGCGTGTCGGCACGCGTGATGTCCATCGGCGTGGCGATGATGTCGTTGCCTTCGTCCAGGAACTCGTGGACGTACCCCATGGGATTCGCGTTCCACGGCAGGACGATCCGCTGCGAGCCGTCCATCGAGGGATACGGCAGGATGGGCGGGTCGTACGCCCCCGGCCGGTACCGCTCGTACGGGGAATCGACGTACACCAGGATGTAGAACTCGCCCTCGATCGCGTCGGGCAGGCGCACTTCGGCCGACACGTCGTAGCTCTCGCCGGGGGCGAGTTCGCCGTGACGCCAGTACTCGCCGAGCAGCTTGTCGTAGGTGTCCAGCGACGCATCCATCGAGATGTAGACGCGGTCGATCCACGAATCCACGCGGGTGGTTCGCGTGCCTTCGTTCGTCACGGTCCACGAAATCGGCAGCACCTGGCTCGACTGGGCCGCGGCGGCGAGATCGATCTCGGTCACCTGCAGGTCCGGCTCGCGGTAGGTCACGTCGAGCGGGGCGTTGGCGTAGTTGTTCGCCTTCTGCCCGTCCTCGAACACCCGGGTGCGGTAGATCTCCGGCCAGCGCGGGAATTCGGTCATCGGCAGCCCGCTCACGCCCCCCCAGATCGACTCATGCCGGGGATCGCGATCGACGAACACGTGCAGGAACTTCTCGCCCTCGTAGCCCTCGGGCATGCTGACCATCGCGGTGGTGGTGTAGCTCTCGCCGGGCTCCAGCGGCTGCTCGGACGGCTGGGTCACCGTCTTCAGGTAGGTCGCGCGGTGGTGGTGGAACTCCGCGTCGGGCGAGACGTACACCCGCTCCTGCCAGTAGCGTGTGTCCCACCAGGTCGAATGCTCGCCGATGTTGCTCACCGTCCACCGCACCTCGACCGGCTCGCCGGAAAAGGCGTCGCCGAGGACGGTCACGTCGCTGATCAGCAGGTCCGGGCGACGGGCCTGGATATCGCTCGCCGCGGCGAGGGCGTTGTTTTCGGTCCACGGGCCTTCGAAGACGACCTCCGCTCCGCCCGGCCCGACGAGAATCTGGATCATCTCCGCCCGGGTGAGGTCCTCCAGCGAGCGTCCTTCCAGCGCGTCGTTCGCCCGGGCGATGATCTCGCCCACTTCCTTCTGCAGCAGGACTTCGTCGCTCAGCAGGAACTCGGGGTCCACGTTGGTCTCGACGATGAAGTAGTCGCCGTCCGCCCCGGGGGGGAGGGTGAACGTCGCCTCCTGCGAGTACGCGTTGCCGGGCTCGAGCTTGCCGTAGTGCGGCACGCCGAACACGCACCACTGCTCGCCTTCGTCGTCATACAGGTCGGCGTCGGTGGAGACCCAGACCTTGTCCGCCCACTGGTCGAGGTCGGTGATGTTCTGGCCGTTGTTGGCCACGGTCCAGGCGAGCGAGACCTGCTCGCCGCCGACCGCCGTCGCGGGCGCCTGGACGTCCATCACTTCGAGGTCGGCCGGCGGCGTGTAGAGCACGGTCAGCGGCGTGCCCCGGAAGTTGCTGCCTTCCAGGTCGTGCGGCGCATCGGGATTCACGTTGATGTCGAAGGCCTGCTCGTACACCCGGTCATAAGCGTCCGACCACACCATCAGGTAGTACTCGCCCGAAATGTGCTCGGGCAGCGTAACCCCGACGTCCTGGGTGTAGAACTCGCCGACTTCGAGCGGCCCGTCGTGGTTGAATGAACCGAGGCGGATATCGCCCTTCCACGAATCCGGACGGTCGAGATCGGTGGTCAGCCAGACCGTGTCGGTCCAGTAGCCGGGGTAGGTGATGCCGGCACCCTGGTTGGTGACCTTGTAGTGAATGTTGATCGACGACGCGTCGAAGGCCTCCGCCGGGGCCCACACGTCGCTGACCACGAGATCGGGCGGCGGAACGGGCGTCACGTCCACCGCCATCTGTGCCGCGTCGGTGTTGTTGCCGTCGTCGGGATATTCGTCGACCGCGTTGTAGATGTCGGCCTTGACGATGATGTAGACGTTGCCGCCCACGCCGAGGTCGATCTTGAAGGTGCCGGACGAGCTGTACGCGTCGCCGGCGGCTTCGAGCGCCGCCCCGTTCTGGATCGATCCGAGCAATCGGTCGCCCGCGTCCAGCGTGTTGTTGAGCGACAGGTACACCCCGTCGTACCAGCGCGCCCCGCCGGTCGGCGTACGAACCGGGCCGAGGTTGCGGACCGTAAATTCGACGTCGATGTAGTTGCCGCTGGTGACCGTGGCCGGGATGACGAGCGAGTCGACCTGCAGGTCCGGCCGAGGGGTCAGCGAGACCTGCAGCGCCTCCAGCGAGGCGGTGACGTTGTTGCCCTCGTCGGTTTCCACCACGCTGTTGCGTGCATCGGTCTCGACGAAGAACTCGTAGGCCCCCTGGATGTGCTGCTCCATGCGGAAGCGTTCGGTGCGGGTGTAGCTCTTCCCGGCTTCGAGCCCGCCGGTGTAGGTGAACCGGCCGATCTGGCGCCGCTGGTTCCAGTCCCCGTTGGCCGCGACATACACCACGTCGGTCCAGGCCGCATGCTCCGCATCCTGCGGGCCGAGGTTGCGCACCTGCCAGCTCACGTCGACGGTCGCGCCGTCCTGGGCAGCGGTCGGACCGGCCACGTTGACCACCTGCAGGTCCACCGGCGGCGGGGCGACGTAGCTCACCGCCACCGCGTCGCTCCGCGCGGTGTTGCCGTCATCGAAGTAGATGAACTCGAACGGCCCGCCGCCTGAACCTGACGACGAGGTCCGTCCGTCGCTGGTGACGAACACGTAGTACGTCCCCCCCGCCAGGTCGTCCGGCAGGTCCGCGTTCACCGTGCGGGTGTACGAGGCGTCGACCGCGAGCGACCCGACGTGGCGATAGTCGGCCAGCGTGATCCGTCCCGTGTCGCCGGTGGGATCGGTCGAGATCGACACGCGGTCGGTCCATTCGACGCGGTCGGTCGTGGCCATGCCTTCGTTCGCGACCGTCCAGCTCACGGTCAGCGGCTCGCCGTTCTGCCCCGTCGCGCCGGCCACCACCGGGTGGACTACCAGGTCGGCGTAAGGACTGCGGATCACATCGACGAAGTCCGACGCCGGGCACTTCGTCGGCGTAAGGACTGCGGATCACATCGACGAAGTGCCCGGCGTCGGCGGTGTTCGCGCCCGTGTCGTCGTGTTCGTAGACCACGTCGCCGACATCGGTAACCACGTAGAGATGGAAGTGCCCTTCGGTGGCGATGGGCAGTTGGATGATCTCGCTGCGCTCGTACGACGTGCCCGCAGGCATCAGGCCGTGGTGGACGAACTCGCCGATCACGATGTCGTCGCCGTCGCCGACCACTTCGTCGGTGGACAGCACGACGCGGTCGGTCCAGGCGCTCCCCGGCCCGGCGCCGGTGCCGACGTTGTCCACCCGCCAGGCAACGGTGAGATCGACCGGGTCGCCGATGACCAGTTGCTGCGCGCTGACGTTGCTGACCGCGAGGTCGGCATAGGGCGCGAGGGTCACGGCCAGCTCGTCCGAAGCGCCGTCGTTGTTGGCGTCGAAGTCGCCCTCCTCGATCACCTGCCCGGCCTCGGTCCGCACGAGCACGTGGTACGTGCCGCTGATGCCGTTGGGCAGCGTGACGGTGGTCGAGTTGTCGTAGCTCTGGCCGGCGTTCAGGCGGGCGTCGTTGGCCAGTTCCGCCAGCACAGTGTCGCCGCTCGAAACTGTCTGGTCGGGCGAGAGGTAGACGCGATCGATCCAGTCGCCCAGCGTGCTTCCGGTACCCGCGTTGCGGACCGTCCAGTCCACGTCGATGTCCGTGCCGGAGATGGCGCCGGCGTTGGGGGACACCGCGTCCACCACGAGGTCGGGATGGACGATGGCGATGGTCGCGGACGACGCCTTGTCGTTGTTGGATTCACCGGCCCGCTCGTAGACGTGGTTGCCCGAGTCCACGCGGATGAGGAAGTAGTAATCCCCGTCCGGTTTCACCGGCAGATTGAAGGCCTGGGATCGCGCGACCTGCCCGCCGACGGGCAGGTCGGTCTCGTGCTGGTAAGACCCGAGCCACGTCGCCCCTACCATGCTGCCGTCGGCCGAGAGATACACCGTCTCCGTCCATGGTGCGTCGGCCGTCGCCGCCCCGCTGTTGCGGACCGTCCAGTTGACCGTCACCGTCTGTCCGGTATTCGCCGAGGCGGGCGCGGTCACCGAGGGCACGACGAGATCGGCCACGGGCGATTCACTCACCGCGACCGCGCCGGTCCGCATCGCCCGGTTGTTGTCCTCAGCCCCCGGTTCGTCGAGCTGGTTCCACGTGTCGGTCGCGACGAAGAGCCAGTACGACCCGGCCGTCAGCGTCTCCGGCAGTGTGACGGACTCCGTGCGGGTGTAGCTGCCGCCGCTGGCGAGCACGCCACTGCGTTCGAACGTGCCGAGGTTGGTCTCGTCGCCGTCCCACACGTCGTCCGGCGAGAGGTAGACCGTGTCCCGCCAGTGCGATCCGCTGGTCTCGGCCGTGCCCTGGTTGGTCACCCGCCACGTGACGTCGATGGGCGCCCCGCTTCCCCCGGTATCCGGAGCGGTGATCGCGTCAACGATCAGGTCCGCCGGCGGCGTGGCGTAGTCCACCGCGATCGTACCGAGGTACAGGTTGTTGTCCTCATCCGACTCGTGCACCGATCGGCCGTGATCGAGCTTCAGGTAAACCTTGTACTCGCCCTCGAATCCCCACGGCACCTGCCCGGTCACGCTGCGCGCGATGGTGTCGCCGGCCGCGAGTTGCGTCGTCGGCGTGACCGTCCCGATCACCGCGTCGGACCAACTGCCGTACCACTCGTTCGTGGAAAGCACCACGCGCTCCGACCAGTCGGGCAGAACGCCGACGTTGCCGTCGTTGCGGGTCGTCCACGTCACGGTGATGCTCTCGCCGGCGTTGGCGGTGGCGGGAGCGTTGACGTTCTCGTAAGCCAGGTCCGGCGCGCCGACGAAGATCGGCGAGGCGACCACGTTGTTCGCCTCATCGCCCTCGGGCTGGGCCTCCCACCGGTCGGTCACGAACAGCAGGTGATAATCGCCCGGCGTCACGCCCCAGAGCGACGCGGTCACGTCCACGTCGTAGCTGCCCCCGCCCGCGAGCGGATCGTCCCGCCGATATTGCGAGCGGCCGGTGATGCGGTGGTCGGCGTCGTCGAGCACTTCGTCGGCCGAGAGATACACGTAGTCCGACCAGTTGGTCGACGCCTCGCCGGTCCCCAGGTTGTCGACGGTCCACGCCAGGTCGAACTGCTCGCCGATACGAACCGACGCGGGGGCCGTGGTCGGCGAGATCGCCAGGTCGGGCGAGGCGAGCACGATCGCGTGCGCCTGGACATTGTTCGCACTGTCCGGCTCGCCCTGGTGGTCCGACTCATCCGCGACGATCAGCAGGTACATCGTCCCCGCCGCCGTCGCCGGAATCTCCACGTCGTACGTGCCGCTGTAGCTCTGCCCATTGGCCAGCGGCAGTTCGCTGCGGATGTAGCGCGATCCGAGCAGGGCGTCTTCGGCGTCGAGGCTCTGATCGTCCGAGAGGTAGACCCGGTCCCACCAGTGGTCGACCGCGGTCGACCCGTCGCCGACGTTGGTCACCTCCCACTCGACGGAAATGCGTTCGCCCAGTGACGCGGCCGCCGGTGCCGTAAGGTCTGTCACGGCGAGATCGGCCGAACTCATCGCAATGGGCACGGCCAGCCAGTTGTTGTCCTCGTCCGTTTCGGACTGCCGCGAATAGACGTCGGTGCGAAAGATCAGGTAGTTCGTGCCTGTGAAGCCGGTCGGGATGGTGACGCTGTCGGTGGCGGTGTAGCTTCCGCCCGCGGGGAGGGGGGAGTAGGAGCCCGCGTACCGCCCGCCGAAACTGAAGTCCACGTCCGCGTCGAACTGGTCGTCCGTGGACAGGTAAACCCAGTCGTACCAGTCGCGCATCGCCGCCCCCTCGCCGGCGTTCGTCACCGTCCACGAGACGTCGATCGTCTGGCCCCACGCGGCATTCGCGGGAGTCGCGGCGTCGGTGACCGTGAGGTCGGGCGTGCTGATCGTAACGACCGCCGAGCCGGTGTTGTCCGTCTCGTCCGTTTCGCCCTGGTCGTCGTAGCGATCCGCGAGCACGAGCAGATGCCAGTCCCCGTCCGGGTGATTGCTCGGGATCGTGACGTTGCGGGTCAGCGTGTAGCTCTCGCCCGGGGCGAGCGTGGGGACGGCCGTTGCCACGTTCTGCGTGCCGAGGTAGTGATCGCCTACGCCGTAAGCGTCGTCGGTTGAAAGGTAGAATCCGTCGCTCCAGCCGGCGGTGGCCGCGCCCGCGCCGGTGTTGGTCACCGTCCATTCGACGGCGAGCGTCTCCCCGATGCTCGCCGCTTCAGGCGCGACCACGCTGCTCACCACGAGATTCGGCGCGGCCAGCTCGATCGGGTGCGCCGCGACGTTGTTCGTCTCGTCGGACTCCCCGAGCGCGTTCCAGTAGTCGGCCGCGACGAGCAGGTGCCACGATCCCGTGGTTTCGTCGGGCAGCGCAACCGTCCGGGTGAAGCTGTAGCTCGCGCCGGGCCCAAGGGGTGACTCGTCATCCACCGGCACGGTCATGAGGTATCGGTCGCTGCCGTCGAGGGTCGTGTCGGAAGAAAGATAAACCCGGTCCGACCAGTCGGGCGACGCGGTCACGGCGGAGATGTTCTCCACCGTCCAGTTCACGCTGATCGACTCACTGACGCTGGCCGATGCGGGCGCGCCGACCTCGGTCACGGTGATGTCCGATGCGCTCAGCTCGAGCGGCAAGGCGTAGACGTTGTTCGTCTCATCACTTTCGCCCTGCGATTCCGTGCCGTCCGCCACCACGAGCAGGTACCGACTGCCGGTGGCGGTGATCGGAATGGTGAGATCGGTTTCGAGCTCGACCCCGGCCCCGGCGGCCAGCGGGGTGAAGTCGCTGACGTCGAAGTCGCCGGCCCACGTGTCATTCCCCACGTCGAGCGTCGTGTCGTCGGAAATGTAGAACCGGTCGGACCAGTCCGACGGCGCGGCGGCCGAGCCCGTATTCGCCAGCGTCCACGTCACGTGGATCGTCTCGCCCAGCGTGGCGCTCGCCGGGGCCGTTGCCGCCGTGACGGTCAGGTCCGGCGTGGTGATCTCGATGGGCCGGGCGAACACGTTGTCGCCTTCGTCGGTCTCGCCCTGGTCGTTGTACCGGTCGGTCACGAAGAGCACGTAGTACGAGCCGGCCGCGACCTGCGGGAGCACGAACTCCTCGTCCCGGCTGTAGGAAGCGCCGGCGGCGAGCGGTGAATCGTCGCTCGCCCACCATCCGTCGATATACGTATCGGTCGCGGGATCGAAGGCCGTATCCGTCGAGAGATACAGCGCGTCCAGCCAGTCCGCCGGCGCGTCCACGCCGCCGGTGTTGCTCACCGTCCAGGTGAAGGGGATCGTCTCGCTGGCCACGGCCGCGGCCGGGACGTTACCCGCCGTGACCTCCAGGTTCGGCGCGTCCACGGTGAAGGCGCGCGTCATCACGTTGTTCGCGTGGTCCGACTCCGGCTGGTTGTCGTAGTCGTCGGCGATGAACAGCAGGTAACGCCCGCCGAGCGACGTCTCGGGCACCACCACGTCGCGTGACCGGGTGTAGCTCGCCTCCGCGGCGAGGGGCGTCTCGGCGTCGATGAATGAGCCGGTCACCAGCGTGTCCGCCGCATCCCACGTCTGATCGTCCGACAGGTACACCCGATCCCACCAGTTGAAGTCGGCGCTCACCGGGCCCTGATTCTCGACCGTCCACTCGAGGTGGATCGTCTCGCCGATCACCCCCGACGCCGGCGCGGTCGCGTCGATCACCACGAGATCGGGCGCACTGATGTCGATGGCCACGGCATGGGTGTTGTTCGTCTCGTCGCTCTCCCCCTGGTTGTCGGTGGCGTCGGCCTTGAAGATCAGGTAGCGGCTGCCCACCTCGTCGCCCGGCAGGATCACGTTGTGCGTCAGCGTGTAGTTCGTCCCCGGGGAAAGCGGCGACTGGTCGTAGGCGCTGAAACCGTCGAGCAACGTGTCCCCGCCATCGAGCGTATTGTCCGCCGAGAGATAGACCTGGTCATACCAGTTGCTGCCGGCCGCGGTCTCGCCGCTCGCCGCGACGGTCCACGAGACGCCGATCGTCTCGCCCGCGGTGGCGGTGGACGGTGCCGTGGCGGCGCTCACCGTCAGGTCCACCGCGCCGAGCGACAGCAGTTCCACCACCTGGTTGTTCGTCTTGTCCGCTTCGTAGACGTCGGACGTGGAGTGGGCTGCGCTGAGGATCAGGTAGTAATCGCCGGTGTAATTGCTGGGGATCGTGACCGTGGTCGTTTTCGTGTAGCTCTCGCCCTGCTCCAAGGGGTCCGCGTTCGTGTTCACGCCCATCGCCACGAGCTGCGTGTCGTAATAGGTGCTCAGCGTCTGGTCGGTCGAGATGTACACGCGATCGGCCCAGGTGTCGGCAATGGGCACCGCGGTGTCGTTGATCACCGTCCAACTGATTTCAATCGACGAACCCGGCGTCGCGGAGCCGGGTCGCGTGAAATCCGTCACCCGCAGGTCGGGCGAAATCACCTCGAAGGGCATCTGGTAACGATTGTTGCCATCGTCGCTCTCGCCCTGTGCCTGGCCGCTGTCGATGTTAAGCCGCAGGTGAAAATTGCCCTCTTGGCTGAAGCTGGTGGAGAGCACCGCTTCGTACGTTTCACCGGGCGCGATCGGCCCGTCCGCCGACGAATGGTGGTAGGAGCTGAGATAGCGGGAGCCGGTGGTGAAGTCCACATCGTCCGCCATGTACAGCCCGTCGTACCAGCTCCCAGGTGCTTCGGCGATGCCATCGTTCCGTACGGTGTAGGGGATGGTGATCGAATGCCCCTGCCGCACGACCGACGGCATGCCCACGCTGATCGGCACGAGGTCCGGCGCGGCGATGGAGATCGGGCCGGTCATGTCGGTGTTGTTCGTGTCGTCCGTTTCGAGCTGCTGGTTGTAACCCGAGTCGGTCTCGACGATCAGGTAGTAGTCGCCGTTGGGCATGCTCGGAATCGGCACGTTCGCCGTCACGTCGTAGGACGCCCCCGCCGCGAGCGGACCGTCGTCCCAGATCCGACGAATTTCGTAGTGCAGTTGAACGTCGTCGTCGTCGATCACCGTGTCCGTCGAGAGATAGGCGGTGTCGTCCCACCAGTCGCCCGCCGCGTCCGACGTGCCGTGATTCGTCGTCGTCCAGTTGAGCGCCAGCTCCTGTCCCGCGATCAGGGTGTTCGGATAGGTGCCGGTCAATTCGATCTGCAGATCAACGTCCGGGTTGACCATCGTGATCTGATCGGGGTGGACGTAAAGATTGTTGGTGTAGTCGGTCTCCGGGTAGGGATTGCTGTTCTCCGGGTTGACCTCGTAGATGACGTAGTAGTCACCGGGATCGGGCGCTTCGTGGGCCATGCCGAGTTGAATCTGCTCGGTGAGGTCGAGCGTTCCGCCGCTCGGCACGCCCGGCCCGTCCGACCCGTGGTAGAACGATCCGAGGAACTGATCGCCCGTTTCCGTGTCCCAGTCCCACGGCTCGTAGGTCTGGTCAGTCGAGAGGTAGATATTGACGGGGAACTCGCCGGCCACCGCTTCCGCGCCGCTGTTGGCGATGCTCACGCCGAACTCCGCCATGCCCGTGATCTCGCCCGTGTCCGGTACCGTCGCCCCCGTGATCGTCATGTCCACGTCGGGGTTGCTCACCGTGACCGGCGCCAGCGTGATGACCTCGACGTTGTTGTCTTCGTTCGATTCGCTGACGTACCCGTATTCGTCGGCCACGACGGCGAAGTAGAACGTCCCCGCCGGCCCGCCGCCGAGCGAAACATCCTGGGTGTAGGTTCGCGACTCGCCGGGCGCGGGCGCCTCCGCGGCATGCACCTCGTACGAGGTCAACCGCTCGGCGGTGAGCGAGTTGAACGTCGAGGTCGGTGACAGGAACACCCCATCGATGTAGCCCCACGTGCTGACCGCCTCGTCGCCGAGGTTTTCGATCATCCACGAAATCGAAAACTCCTCGCCGCGCGTGACCGATGCGGGGGTCGTCATCGTACCCGTGGGGTGCAGGTCAGCGCTGAGCAGAAGCCGCGGCTCCAGGGGTTCGATGGCCTCGAATCGTTCGACACGCCGTAGCTGGCGGCGGCGGGCGCGGAGTTGACGACGATGCCGCAGACGACGCCTGCGAACTGAGCGCGAGACGCGCCCGACACTTCTCAGGATAGACATGTTCTCTTTTCCCTTTACGCTACTGCAACAACAGGACAGTACCGGCCAGATTGGCTTCCGGGCCGTGGGAGATGGGGCCAGGAATCCTCACACCGAAACCCATTATGCCCTCTGTTTGGGAAGTGTCAAGAAAAACGTATCTATAACTCTAGATTTTGGCTGCCGGCTTAAGCGCGGAAAATAGAACAAGATGCACGATTTGGCCGTCTTGCCGGTCCGTGCCTCCGAGCCGTGCAGCACCACTCACCGTAAGCGCGGTGTCAGAAGTTCACCCGACAGGCCTCGGCGCCCGACATGCCCTGCTGCAGACACTTGAACCAACCGCGACTTCAACCGCCCCGGCGCGTCCTTGGCTCGCCCACGAGACCGCACGAATGGCGCCATGAGTTCAGGCCGGACGTAGCGGCGGGAGTGCCCACTGACTGAACTAGCCGAATTGCGTTACGCTCCGCCTGCACTCGCCGGATCGCCCCGTCCATCAGCCGGCCTGCCCGGAATGCGTCGCCGAGGGATCGCTGGCGAGGTCGGTGCCGAGGCGAATGGTGAACGTCGTGCCGACGCCGGGCTCGCTGTTGACGTCGAGGCGGCCCTGGTGCTCGTCGATCACCTTCTTGGTCACCGCGAGGCCGAGGCCCGTGCCCTGCTGGCCCTTGGTCGAGTAAAACGGGGTGAACAGACGCTCGACGGCTTCCCCCTCGATGCCGGTGCCGTTGTCGGAAATCGCGATCATCGCCTCGTTCCGGGCGTCGTCGTACTCGCAGCGCACCGTGATCGCTCCCGAGCCGGGCTCCACCGCGTCGAGAGCGTTGTTGAGCAGGTTCATCAGGGCCTGGTGGAGCCCCGCCGAGTCGGCCGGGACGGGGGGCACGTCTTCGCCGATCTCCGTAATCAATGCCACATCCTGCTTATCGCATTGCGGCTGAAACATCTCCATCAACTCGGCGAGCAGGTTGGGCAGGGAGACCATCTCGATCTCCGGCTTGCGCTGCTTGGAGTAGGCGAGCATGTTCAGGGTCAGGTCGTAGATGCGGTCGAGGTTGCGGGAAAGCACCTTCCAGCCGCTGCCCACGAGGTTGAGATCGCTCTTGCGGATGCCGAGCTCGACCACCTCGGCCCCGCCGCGCATGCCCTGGAGGATGTTGCGAATCGAGTGGGAGAGACTGGCGACGGTCTCGCCCACCGCGGCGAGGCGGGCGCGGGTCATGTCGCGCTGATACAGGTCCGCGTTCTCAAGGGCCAGGGCGGTCTGAGCCCCGATCGCGGTGAGCAACCGAAGCTGGTCCTCGGTGAAGGTGTAATTGGCGACCTGGCTGTCGATGTGGATCACGCCGAAGGTCTTCTCACGGAACTTGATGGGCACGCAGATCGCGGAGCGGATGCCGTAGGCCTGCACGCTGTCGGACGGGCCGAATCGTTTGTCGGTCATCGCGTTGCTGGAAAGCACCCCTTCGCCCTTCTGCACGACGTGCTGGACGATCGTGCGGCTGGCGGTGATCTTTCGCTCGTCGCTGCTGCGCGGCTTGCGCCGATAACGCACGACCGCCGGCTCCGGCTTCTGGTCGGCGGTCTGTTGGAGCAATACGAACCCGCGGTCCGCCTGGAAGTGCTCGAAAACCAGATCCATCACCCGCTCCAGCAGCACGTCGCGGTCGAAGACCGACCCGAGTACCTGCATCAGCTCGTAGAGCACCCGGAGTTGACGAATGGCCTCGGCGTTGGGCTCGGGCACGGCCATGATCACCGAGTCCTCGTTGCTCGGCACCGTCTTCTCCACCGCGGATTCCAGGTCTTCGGGACCGGCGACGCTGACCGGCTGCTCTCTCGGCGCGCCGACGCTCCGGCCGAACACGACCAGCGTCGCCCCGGTGCGAATCTGGTCGCCGCTGCGAAGCAGCGTCGGCCCGGCGATCCGCACCCCGTTGACGTAGGTGCCGTTCGCCGAGCGCAGATCGTTGATGTACCACCGGCCGTCGTCCGGGGTGAGTTCGGCATGGCGCCGGGAGATGGTCCGATCGCTCAGCGGCAGGGCTTCACTGCTGCGGCCGATCAACTGCGGCTCGGTGTCCGGCAACTCGAAACGCCGGCCCCGGTCCGGTCCCTGCAATACGGTCAAAATCAACACGGCGCGAACTCTCGATACGTCAGGATCACTCGTCGTGGTCCATTTTACCGACAACGCCCCGCCCGTGTTCGGCGGCGCGCGCCCCGATCCGATCCGGACCTTCGCTGAAGCGCCGGTCCGGCTTGCGATCAGTCGGCTTGGTGGGCTTCAGCCGCCTCACGGCCGCCCCGGCATCTGCTATCATGCCGCGTTTCCGCCAGAGTGGAAGGAACACAGGGCTATGCTCAAGCGAACGCACCACTGCGCCCAACTGCGGCTGGACGACAAGGACAAGCGCGTCACCCTCGCCGGCTGGGTGAACAACTACCGCGATCACGGCGGGGTGATCTTCATCGACCTGCGCGACCGCGAGGGGCTGACCCAGATCGTGTTCCACCCGGAACACGCCGAGGCCCACAAGCTCGCCGACGCGCTGCGTCACGAGGACGTGGTGGCGGCGAGCGGCGCCGTCGTGCCGCGGGAGGAAGGCATGGCCAACCCGAAACTCGCCACGGGCGAGATCGAGGTGCAGTGCGACACGGTCGAGATCCTCAACAAGGCCGAGACCCCCCCCTTCGCCCCGGACGAGGCGGCGAAGGTCGGCGAAGACCGCCGGCTGAAATATCGCTACGTCTACCTCCGCAACCCGCGGATGCAGCAGACGCTCCGCACCCGTCACCGCGTGAGCAAGATCATGCGGGACTACTTCGACGAGCAGGGGTTTTACGAAGTCGAAACGCCCTTTCTCTGCCGCTCGACCCCGGAAGGGGCGAGGGACTTCCTCGTGCCCTCGCGGTTGCAGCCGGGCAGCTTCTACGCCCTGCCGCAGAGCCCGCAGCTTTTCAAGCAGATTCTCATGACGGGCGGGGTGGACAAGTACGTGCAGATCGTGCGCTGTTTCCGTGATGAGGACCCCCGCGCCGACCGGCAGGCGGAGTTTACGCAGCTCGACCTTGAGATGAGCTTCGTGGACGAAGAAGACGTGATGTCGACCTGCGAAGGCATGGTCCGGCGCATCTGGAAAGCGGTGCTGGACGTGGACGTGCCGCCGATCCGCCGCATGCCCTACGCCGAGGCGATGGGCACGTACGGCTCGGACCGGCCGGACCTGCGGTACGGGCTGGAACTCGTCGACGTGACGGACATCGCCGGCGACACCGAGTTCAAGGTGTTTCTGAACGCGATCAAGGATGGCGGGATCGTGAAGGCGATCCGCGTGCCCGGCGGCGGCAGCCGGCCCCGCAGCTACACCGACGGCCTCGCCGACTGGATCAAGCAGTTCGGGGCCGGCGGGCTGCCGGTGACCAAGCTCGATGGCGGCAAGCTGAGCACAGGCATCGCCAAATTCCTCGAACCGGTCAAGGATGCGTTGATCAAGCGCACCGGGGCCGAGGACGGCGACCTGCTCTGCTTCGGCGTGCACAGCCGGCCTCAGATCGTGCATCGCGCCCTCGGCGAACTGCGGTGTCGCCTCGCGGCGGACCTGAATCTCATCGAGCCGGGCAAGTGGGAGTGGCTGTGGGTGGTCGACTTCCCGATCGTCGAGTGGAACGACGACGAGAATCGATGGGACTCGCTGCATCACCCGTTCACGGCCCCGATGCCCGAAGAGCTGGACAAGCTCGAATCGAACCCGGGCGAGGTGCGCAGCCGGGCGTACGATCTCGTGCTCAACGGCTCGGAACTCGGCGGCGGGTCGATCCGGATCCATCAACCCGCGGTCCAGCGGCGCGTGTTCCAGGTGCTCGGGATCGACGAAGCGGCGGCCGAGGCGAAGTTCGGGTTCCTGCTCGACGCCCTGAACTACGGCGCTCCGCCGCACGGCGGGATCGCCTTCGGCCTCGACCGGATCATCATGCACCTGATGGGCACGACCAACATTCGCGACGTCATCGCCTTCCCCAAGACCCAGAACGGCGCGGACCTGATGACCGAGGCCCCCGCCCCGGTGGACGAGGCCCAGCTCGGCGAGCTGAGTCTGCGAATGCAGACACACAGCCGCAAGGACCACGCGGTGTAAACGGCGGCCACCATGTGCGGTATCGCCGGGATATTGCGATTCGACGACACGTCGCCCGAGCGGCCGCGGCTGGAGACGATGCAGCGGCACCTGCTCGCCCGCGGGCCGGACGGCCGGGGCGTCGAAGTCGACGGACCGTGCGGCCTGGCCCACACGCGGCTGTCCGTGATCGACCTGCTCGGCGGTCACCAGCCGATGACGGTCCCCGCCGCGCGGGCGACCGGCGGGCTGACGCTCGTGTTCAACGGCGAGATCTACAACCATCGGCA
>CAYFQS010000004.1:0-32924 GCA_964345245.1 uncultured Planctomycetaceae bacterium
AGCGCACCGAGCTCGAGCTGGCGGATAGCGAGGAACGCTTCCGCCGCTTCGCCGGCGCCGTCACCGACACCATCTACCGCTTCGACATCCGCCGCCAGGCCTACGACTTCATCAGCCCCTCCTGTGAGCGCCTGACCGGCTACACCGCCGAGGAGTTCATCGAGGGGGCCCACGACATCTGGCGCCGGATCATTCATCCCGACGACATCGAGATGGTCTACCGCAAGCTCGACGAGCAGAGCGCCCAGCGTCGCCGCGAACACCGCTTCAGCCTGGACTACCGCATCCTGCACAAGGACGGCCGGACGATCTGGGTCAACGAGCGCGGCGACTACGAACTCGACGAGAACGGCGAGATCCGCAGCTACAACGGCGTCATCCGCGATATCAGCGAAACCCGCGAGGCCGAGGCGGCTCTGGCGGAAAGCGAGCGGACCTACCGCAGCCTCTACGACACCACCCTGGCCCTGGCCGACGAACGCGAACTCAGCAAGACCATCGCCGTCATCGCCGAGCCCGACCACGCCCGCCTCCCGAACCGCCTGGAGGATTTCCTTCGGGTCCAGCGCATCGGCGTCGACGGTCCAGTCGCCGCCGAACACGTCCTCCCACAGGGCCTCGGCGGAGATCTGCTCGTCGCCGCCCTTGATCGGCAGCGTCGAGACGTGTCGGCCGTTGGGCAGCGTTGTGGCCGAAACCTTCGACGCCTTGCCGTTGATGCTTGCGTGCACCGGGGCGGAGACGAAGGCCTCGCTCTTGCCGATCACGTCGCCGAGGTTCACCTCGGCGCGGGTCTTGACCGTCGCTTCATTCGGGGCGCCGGTGTGCTGCAGCAGGGGGATGCTGACTTCGGCGGCGGCGGGGATGAGTTCGATGGGGATGTCCGAGGCGAAGCGTTTCCGCTCCGGCGGGTGAATCCCGCGGGCGAAGGTGCCCGAGCCGGTTACGCCGACGGCGGTGGTCATGCGGAGTCTACCTCGCTCAGGCGGGTGAAAATTCGTCCGGCCAGGGCGGCGATGGCCATGCCGAGGGCGAGCCCGCCGGCCCCGGCGAGCACCTGAAGCAGCGGGCGTTGCCGCCCCGCCACAGCCCCAACCATCGCCAACGCGATGGGCAGCAGGAAGTACGCAGCCGAGACCCCCGCCATCGCCCAACCGCGGTACGGACCTTCATCGCACAGGGCCGGATCATCGGTCTGGTCCGTGCACTGCCCACAGTCACGGCTGCCACAGCTTCCAGTGAGCCAACCGCCGGATGGTTCGGCGATATCGCGCGCGTGCGTCGCGTCCATTCCACCCTGCGTTGACTGTGCTTGCGTCCAGTGCATCTTGGCCCGAGCTACGAAGACGGAAAACCCGAGGGAACGCCCGGAAATCTAACACAAATGGTCGGTTTTGTCGAGTGTGAACAAGCGACTTCAGGCGCTGCGCCAGGGCGAATGCATGTGGCCGATCAGAGCCGCGTCCGCCAGGAAGCGGGCTGCCGACCGGTACGGGTCCGTTGCGTGATGAAAAAGTCGGACCGCTTCCTTGCGGTGGCGGCTCCGTCAGGTCGTTTACCTGCGATTGCCCCGCACGCTGCGCGACGTCGGGCGAACCAGGCGGGCGACGGCGCGGCGAACGGCGTGATCCGCAGCGGGCACCAGGGCGGCGACCTCCTCGCTCGGAGGCGATTCCAACGCCGGGCGTTCAATCATCGCCGCGACGAGCCACACCTCGCCGGGCAGATTCCCGAGCGTCCGGGCGAGTTCCACCTGGTGGGCGATGGACAAGCCGTGCGTGCTCACCGCCCGGTCGCCGGCGAGTTCCACGCCAGGCGTGGCCGACCAGTCAAGCTCGATGAGCTGTCCGGGCAGATAGGACGAACTCCACGCGGCGTCGACCACGATCAACCCCCGCCGACCGTCGACGCGATCGACCAGCGCGGTCGGTCCCATGCCGAAGTCGACGACCTCGGCTCCATCCGGGGGATCGCGGCGGAGCCGGGCCGCGACCAGACAACCGAACGCATCATCCCCCGCCGCGGGGTTGCCACAGCAGGCGACGAGGACGGCAGGCGGCTGAGCATTCATCGGGCGACTCCCATCGACCACGCTCCGTGGTTCGCGGGGCAGTGCGTCGCCCCTTTGACGCACTGCCCCGGTCCCCCCCCATGCCAATCGGCCCGCTCCCGCTCAGTCCAACCACTCGCGCTCCAGCTTGAGGAAGTGGCAGGAACAACTGATGCACGGATCGTAGTTGCGGATCAGGTGCTCGCACCTGAAGGTCAGGTCCTCATCGGACAGGTCGGCTTGCTTGTCGGCCAGATCCCTGAGATCCTGCTCGACGACCAACTGGTTTTGCGAGGTGGGCGGGATGATCCGGGCCGACTCGATCTTGCCATCCGCATTGGTTCGGTACTGATGCCAGCACAACCCGCGGGGTGCCTCGGTGCCGTGAGCACCGACGCCGGCCCGCGGCGTGATCTCCACGCGGCTCTGCTTCGGTCGCTTGTATCGGTCGAGCATGTCGGCGGCGCGGGCGAGGGCGTGCACCGTCTCGATCGCGCGGGCCAGCAGACTGTAGAAGTTGTTCTGCCAGGGCGGTTGCTTGCCGATCGCGTCGCAAACCTTCGGCACGAGTTCGGCCGCCCGAGGATGCAGCTTGTCGTGGCAGAGGTTGAACCGCGCCAGCGGCCCGACCATGTACGCCCCCCGCCCCATCACCACCGCGTGCAATGACGTGGAGTGCGAGACGTGGCGTTCCTCGATCGCGTCGAGCAGCTCCTCCTGTTCGATGAACAGTCCCTTGTTGCTCTTCAGCTTCCCGAGATTCATCGGATATTCATCCTCGGGAAACACACTCAGGAACTCGTAGTCGCGTTCGAGGTCGGGGTAGTCGAGGTTCTTGGCCATGAACAGCGTCAGGTCGCACATCTCGTCAAGGCAGTCGCGCGTCTCGGGCAGGAGACTGGCGGCCTTGTCTTCACTGAGCCCGCCGTAGAACCCGCCGACGCAGACGCCCACCGGGTGAACCGCCCGTCCGGCGACGGCTTCGAGAATCGCGTTGCCCAGCTTCTTGATCCGCAGCGCCTTCTGCACCGTCGGGCCGTGGTCGGCGGCCATCGAGATCGCGCTTTCGTAGCCGAGGAAGTCCGGCAGGTGGAGCATGAAGATGTGCAGGGCGTGGCTCTCGATCCACTCCCCGCAGTACAGCAGGTTCCGCAGCTCGCGAATCTCCGGACCGACAAGATCAAACACGCCCATCGCCTTCTCCAGGGCGTGGCACGAGCTCATCTGGTAGGCCACGGGACAGATCCCGCAGATGCGGGCGGTGATGTCGGGCACCTCGGTGTAGTCGCGGCCTCGGAGAAAGGCCTCGTAGAAGCGAGGCGGCTCGTAGATGTTGAACTGTACGTTCTCGACCTTGCCGTCGCGCATGGTCAGCCGCAGCGCCCCTTCGCCTTCGACCCGGGCCAGGGCGTCGACGCTGATCTGTCTCACATCAGACTGATTCTTCGAGTCGCTCATAGTGGTCACTCGCTTGCTTGAACGGTTCGAGGTATCCATTGAACATCCGGAGCATTCGCTTGACATCGCCGGCCCCGTAGCCGAGATCGCCGATGCGATTGCCGAGGGACGGGATGTTGGGCTGTTCGTTCGGGCCGAAGCAGCCGTAACAACCCCGGTTCACGTCGGGGCACAGCGCCCCGCAGCCGGCCTGCGTGACCGGTCCGAGGCACGGCTGCCCGCCGGAGACGAGCCGACACGGGATGCCCTTTCGCTTGCACTCCACGCACACCGCGTGGGTCGGCGTGACGGGCTTGCGGCCGACCAGCAAGGCGCTGATCAGTTCCAGAACCTGGTAGTGGTTGATCGGGCATCCGCGGAGTTCGAAGTCGACGAACACGTGTGACGCGATGGGCGTGGCCGTGTCCAGCGTCTCGATGTACTCCGGATGGGCGTAGACCGCGTCGATGAACTCATCCTTGTCGCCCCAGTTCTTCAGCGCCTGAATTCCCCCGGATGTCGCGCAGGCCCCGATGGTCACGAGCATCTTGCAGTCACGTCGAATCTGATGGATCCGCTGCTCCTCTTTCGGCGTGGAGATGCTGCCCTCGACAAGTCCGAGGTGATACGGCGGGGGCAATTCGCGCCGGCGGGCTTCGAGGAAGTACGCCAGTTCCACCGCGCCCACGAGGTCGAGCAGTTCATCTTCGAGATTCAACAGCGAAAGCTGACAACCGTCGCAGCTCGAGAACTTGTACACCGCGACTTTCGGCTTGCCGTCTTCAGTCAGTGTGGATGGTTCGGCCATGGGTCAAACCTCCTCTTTGGCAAAGATGTCGGAAACTTCGGAGAAGCAGAACACCGGCCCGTCCTTGCAGACGAATTTCGAGCCGTACTGGCAGTGCCCGCAGCGGCCGAAGCCGCAGTTCATGTTCCGCTCCAGGGAGACGTAGACCTGCTGCTCGGGGACGTGAAGCTGGAGGAAGTTCCACGCCGCCACCCGGTTGAGAATCCGCGGGCCGCAGACCATCACGGTGGTGCGTTCGGCGTTGACCTTCACCCGCTTCAGCAGGTTGGTCACCACGCCGACCGGACCGGCCCACTCGTCGGTGGCGTTGTCCACCGTGACGAGCACCTCGATCGGCGAGTCGTCGGTCCACCGCTTGAGCTGCTCGGCGTAGATGATGTCCTGCGGCGTGCGGCAGCCGAACAGAAGCATCACGCGGCGGAACCGGTCGCGCCGGTTGAGAATCCAGTAGACCATCGGCCGCACCGGCGCCAGGCCGATGCCGCCGGCCACCAGCACGAGGTCCCGGCCGTCAAGCTGATCGAGCGGCCAGCCCTTGCCGAAGGGCCCGCGAATGCCGACCAGGCCGCCCTTGCCCAGCCCCGCGATCGACCGCGTGACCGATCCGACCAGGCGGATCGTATGACACAACACCTCGGACTCATCGGGGTCCGAGCTGATTGAGATCGCCGCCTCGCCTACGCCGGGCACGTAGAGCATGTTGAACTGTCCCGGCGCGAAGCGGTAGCGGTCGCGGATCACCTCGTCTTCGATCCGGATATGGAAGCTGTGGGTGTTGAAGTTCTCGCGTTCGACGTCGATGATGCGAGCGGGGACGGGCATGAACGTGTCCGCTCCGCACATCGGTTCGGGTCTTCCCTGTTGCTCGGCGGATACGATCACAGGATCACCTCGCTTTCGATTTCGGTCGGGCGGGGCTGCATCTGCCGCACCCCCTGTCCGCGGATCGCCTCGACCTCTTCGGTGAGGTCAATGCCGACCGGGCACCACGTAATGCACCGGCCGCAGCCGACGCATCCGCTGCAGTTGAACTGGTCCCACCAGGTGCACAGCTTGTGCCGCAGCCAGTGGCGATACCGTCCGCGGATGCTGTTGCGGTGCGGGCCGCCGGTGGTGTAGCTGAACTGGTGCGTGTAACACGATTCCCACTCACGCGTGCGGGTGACGCTCTTGCCGGTAATGTCGGTGGAGTCGACGACCGTCGAGCAGAAGCAGGTCGGGCAGACCATGGTGCAGTTGCCGCAGCTCAAACACCGCTTGGCCACCTCGTCCCAGTGCGGGTGCTCAACCGCCTTGTCCAGCAGTTCGACGATCCCGTCGTTGTCGAGTTCGCGGCCCATGTGCTCGGCGGCCTGGGTGAGCTTCAGCTCGGCGAGCTCCATCTCCGTCGAGGACGGCTCGCGGAGCGAGAGCTGCTTGGCGAGTTCGGCCCCGCGCTCCGAGCCGACCTCGACCACGAAGCCCGCACGCAGCTCCGTGAGGGCGAGGTCGAAGTTCTCTCTCGCCTGCGGTCCCGTGCCCATGGACGCACAGAAGCACGTCGACGCCGGGTCGGTGCAGTTGACCGCGATGAGCAGGACCTGTCTTCGTCCTTCGAGGTAGTAGGTGTCCGACTCGCAACGGAAGCTCTCCTCGTCGACGCCGAACACGCGGTCCTGGACCGCGAGGGCGGCGAGATCGCAAGGCCGAACGCCGAGCAAGGCGAGCTTCTTCGGCTGGGGCGGACCGGCGTCGAGCACGAACCGCCCGTTCGAGACGTGCATCTTGAACGTTCGCTGTTCCGGCGGGAACAGGTAACGCTTCGCGCTGTCGGGCCCGACGACGTACTCGAAATGCAGGTCCTCGTCGCCTTCGATGAGTTTGTAGCTGCCGCCGTCCTGTTCGTCATTGACCCCCCGGGGCAGGTCTTCGACGGACTTGAGCGGTCGGAGCATGACGGTGCCATCGATCTCGGTCGGTCCGATCACCGAGTATCCCTGCTCCTGGAGCAGTTCGATGAGTCGTCCCAGCCGGTCTTTGGGCAGGAAACGGGTGTCTCCCACTTCGGCTGACACATCAGGCATGGGTGGAACTCCCTTCAAAATGCCTACACGTCGGCCCGTTCGGGCCAAGCCATCGCCCCGGCGAACATCGCCGGGCCGTGCGATCAGCGCGCCACGCCGATTGGCGCCACGCCCTGTGCCTCTCCCGCGGAGGGGCGGATACTTCTGATCCGGTTGCACTACCGCCGCAATCGAGTTGACCGTTACCGGTCGTCGCGACGACTTACCCGCGCCTGATGGGAATCGCGCGGCACTGCTTGATGATCAGGCGCGCGACGATCGTGAACGATCACGTCGTTCGCGGCACGACAAATCCTGCCCTCGGGGGCGCCAGCCACCCTCGTGACAGGGAAAGTCCGATCCTGGTGAGCAGTCCAATCGCGGTCGACAGCAGCAACCACGCGACGGCCGGAGGAGCCGGTTCGCGGAAGGTTTGCACTGATCAACAACATCAATTGGCCTGGAATGTTGAACTGATGACCGAAGCAATCTAGCAGAAAGCGGCCAGGAAAATCAACCTTTCGATGCGAATTATGCCCAAAGATTTGCCTGCTCCCTTTCCAGCCGATTCGAAACGACCCCCGCCGCGACCAAACTCACCCCTGCCATCGCCCGATAAAGGCAACGTGAGTTCGTCCGCCTCTCAGCCCCGGACCACGGCGTCACCGGAGGGCCAGGCCCACCGGTCCCCCATCACATGGAACGAAGCGCCCCTGCGTTCGAAGACGACACTCCTGGTGTTTCTCGCCGTGTTCGGCGGATGCCTCCTCGGACTCGTGCTCTCGGAATGGAACTATCCCTGGCAGCTCGTGGGCGGACTCTTCGCCCTGGCCACCGGGCTGGTGCTCTTCGCCCAGCACTGGATCTGCCAGCCCGTCGAATTGCTTGCCGAGCAGGTGGATCGCACCTGCCGCCCGGACCGCCCGGTGCCCACCCGCGACCTGCCCATCGCCCGACAGGACGAGGTCGGCCGCATCGCCCGGGCCATCCACAAACTCAGCCGCACGTCCCTTCGGGACCACAGCGAGGCGAAGAACCTTCGCCGCACGCTCGATCATCAGGTGGAGCGGGCGACCAACCGCGCCACCGCGCAGCTCCAGAAGCTCGCCATGCGCGACGCGATGACGAACCTCGGCAACCGGCGGTTCCTCGATGAGAACCTGCCCCGCCTCGTCCAGTCCTGCCTGACCAGCCATACCGACCTGCTCTGCCTGCTTGTCGATATCGACGAGTTCAAGTCGATCAACGATACGCACGGCCACGCGAAGGGCGACGAGGTGATTCAGCTTCTCGGCCGCGTGATTCAGGGCTCGATCCGCAATACCGACTACGCGGTGCGGCTCGGCGGCGATGAGTTCGCCGTGCTGCTGCCCGCCTGTCGCCTGTCGCAGGCCGAGACGATCCTCGAACGGATGTACGGCCTGTTCCGACGTGAGGTGCGGACCGTCATTCCGACTGACCCGCGCCCGGATCTGTCCATCGGCGTGGCGTCGTTGCGGCGCGACGGGGTGACGACGGCTGAGGAACTGCTCGCCAAGGCCGACCTGCAGCTCTACGCCGCCAAAAACGCCGGCCGCGCCCAGGCCGCCGGGCTTTAGTTCTTGTCCCCGGTGTTTCCCGCCGCTTCGACCACGGCCGGGGTCATGAGCATGTTGTCGATCAGGCGGGTGTTGCCGACGCGGGCGGCGACCAGGCAGATCACCGGCTCCAGCGCAACGTTGATCATGTCAATCGGCTCAAGCGTGCGCGGCTCGCGCGCCACCGCGTAGTCGACCTCGGCGTGATGCATCTCCAGCACCTGCCGCATCGCCCGCTCCACCCGGTCGGGGTCGGGCTCTTCGGCCGCGACGAGTTGCCTGGCTTCCTCCAGGGCCTTGTGCAGCCCCAGCGCGTGTCGCCGGTCGTCGTCCGAGAGGTACTGGTTGCGACTGGACATGGCCAGGCCGTCGGCTTCGCGCACCGTCGGACAGCGCACGATCTCGACGGGCAGGCACATCGCGGCGGTCATCGCCTCGATCACCCGCAGTTGCTGAAAGTCCTTCATGCCGAAGCAGGCGAGCTCGGGATGGAAAACGTTGAGCAGCTTGGTGACGACGCGGCAGACGCCGACAAAATGCCCCGGTCGATGAGCACCCTCGAGTTTGTCCGTCAGGGGCGGCACGTCGATGGTCGTTTCCAGTTCATTCGGCGGATAGACGTGCTCCGCCGGCGGATTCCAGACCAGCGACACGCCCTGCGACTTGCACAACGCGAGGTCGCGCTCAATCGGGCGCGGATACCGGTCGAGGTCCTCATTCGGGCCGAACTGCGTCGGGTTCACGAAGATTGACACCGCGACGTGGTCGGCGACTTCGCGAGCCCGCCGCACCAGCGACAGGTGCCCTTCGTGCAGCGCGCCCATGGTCGGCACGAGAGCGAGGCGGCCAAGCTTGCTTCGCTCCCGTCGGGTTTCCGCGATTGTCGTGGTGACCTGCATCAGGTCGGCCTTTCGTTGTGGACTGACCCTCTCCGCCAGGCCGGACCGGCGCGTCAGCGCTGGTCCGGATGCCGACCGTCGGCGGCGCGCCCCATCGGCCGCTAGCCCGCAAACGGCAGCGGCTCGGGTTCCGTGATGCGACGATACACTTCCAGGGTCCCGTTGACGAACGCGGCGGCGGAATGCCGGGCCGCCACGTACCGCCGGGCGCTTTCGCCGAGCGCCTGGTACGTTCGGGGCTTGCTCACCAGGTCACGGAAGCAGCGGCTCCATCCCTCGGGCGCCGCGACATCGACCAATTGCGCGGTATCCGACTGCACGAGGTAGTCCAGCATCGGATCGGCGGTGGCGATCACCGGCCGGGCCGAGCCCATCGCCGCCAGCGTCAACGTCCGCACCCGCCCGCTGACCTGCGGCTGAACGACCACGTCGGCCTGCACCAGGATGTCGCGGTGCTCCGGGTCGTGCGGCACGATGGTCACCTGGTCCAGCAGCCCCATCTCGCGGCAGACCTGCCAGAGGTGATGCTGTTCGTGGGTGAAAGCGTAGTGGAAGAGCATGGCCTGGGGCAGCTCGGAGCGCGCGGCGGAAAAGCCGGCGAGCATGGCCCGGTAGTGATCGTCCGCCCGGCCATCGCCGATGACGAGGCAACTGACGGATGCCTCGACATTGCCCAGCGGCGGCCGGACCTCCTCGGCCACATGCACGCCGGGGCGGACCAGTTCGACCACCGCCACCTCGCTCACCCGCTGCTTGCAGTAGCGGGTGAGCGAGGCGGTCGGGCAGATGTAGGCCGTGGGCGAACCGACGCGGGCGAGATGGGCGCGATCGACGTCCTGCTTCGACCAGAGACTGCAGACCACGGGCACGCCGAGGCGTCGGGCAAGGACTCGACCGACAAGCTGGAACTCGCCGTCGAGCACGTGGATGAGATCGACCTTGGCCTCGCGAAGCCGGCGGAGGGTCTGGAAGAGCCGCCACTGTCGCAGCAGCCCCCAGTCGGTCGAGCCATAGGAGATGGCTTTGCCGGCGAATTCGATCTGCCCGCCGATCCCTTCGTCGGGGACCACGCGGAGCACGTTGACGCGCTCGTCGACCAGCCCGATGGACAAACGGCGGAACGTCGAGGCCTCGACGCTGAGCCAGTCGTTGCCGGCGATGAGGGCGACTTTCATAACATCATCGTATCACGTATTTTCCAGCGATGAAAATCGGCCCCGACGCCGCGTTCGCGCCCGGCCGGGTCAGTAGCGTGAACCTGCCCGATTTGCTACAATATCCCGACTATTCACCGGGCTCCGAGAGCCCCTTGCACCCCCGGGATTTGCCCAGGAAAGCCAACGTTCATGGAAGATCAACAGAAGGATAAGTCGGCGGAGCACCAGAGGCCCGCCATTGATTACAGCGAACAGTCGATCAAGGTCCTCGAGGGGCTGGCCGCCGTGCGCAAGCGCCCCGGCATGTACATCGGCGACACCACGCCCCGCGGCCTGCATCACCTGGTCTACGAGGTCGTGGACAACGCCATCGACGAGGCCATGGCCGGCTACTGCGATGAGGTGAGCATCACCATCAACGCCGACGAGTCGGTGACGATCGTCGACAACGGCCGCGGCATCCCCGTGGGCCCCTATCACCACGAGAACCCGACCCTCGACGGCAAGCCCACCGTCGAAATCGTCATGACCATCCTCCATGCCGGGGGCAAGTTTGACCGCGATTCCTACAAGGTCTCCGGGGGGCTGCACGGCGTGGGTGTGTCGGTCGTGAACGCCCTGAGCGAATGGCTGGAATGCGAAGTCGCCCGCGATGGCAAGGGCTACACGATCGCCTTCGAGCGCGGACTACCGACCGCCCCGCTCAAGCAGATCGGCGAGCGAAGCACGACCGGCACGAAGGTGACCTTCCGGCCGGACCCCGACATCTTCCCCGAGATCGCGTTCAGTTATGAGCTCGTCGCCGGCCGCATGCGCGAATTGGCGTACCTGAACCCCGGCCTCACGATCCGCCTGGAAGACGAGCGGCCGGGCGGGAAGTCCGACGCCTTCAAGTTCGACGACGGCATCCTCGAGTTCATCCGCCACGTGAACGAGGGCAAGCAGGCGCTGTGCGAACCGATCTACTTTCGCCGCAGCGACGATGCGGTCGGGCTCGAATGCGAGATCGCGATGCAGTACACCGATGCGTTCAACGAAACGCTGCTCACCTTCGCCAACAACATCAACACCCTCGAAGGCGGCGCCCATCTTTCCGGGTTCAAGACGGCCCTGACGCGGACACTGAACTACTACGCCCGCAACGCGAACCTGCTGAAGCGAGACCAGGCCCCGAGCGGCGACGATTGGCGCGAAGGACTGACCGCGATCATCTCGGTGAAGGTCTCCGAGCCGCAGTTCGAAGGCCAGACGAAGACGAAGCTCGGCAACAGCGAAGTCGAGGGCTTCGTGCAGGGGGCGGTCAACGAAGCGCTGAGCACGTGGTGCGAAGAGCACCCGAGCGACGCCAGGCGCATGTGCCAGAAGGGGTTGATGGCGGCCCAGGCGCGGGAGGCGGCCCGCAAGGCCCGCGATCTCGCCCGACGCAAAGGCGCGCTCGACTCCGGCGGCCTGCCGGGCAAACTCGCTGACTGCACCTCGAAGAACGTGGAATCCTCCGAAGTCTACCTCGTCGAGGGCGACTCGGCGGGCGGATCGGCCAAGGGCGGGCGCGACCGCGAGTTCCAGGCCATCCTCCCCCTCAAGGGCAAGATCATCAACGTCGAGAAGGCCCGGCTGGACAAGGTGCTCGCCTTCGAGGAAATCCGCACCATCATTCAGGCCCTGAAGTGCGGCATCGGCGACGACTTCGACCCCGAGCACCTCCGCTACGGCAAGATCATCATCATGACCGACGCGGACGTGGACGGCTCGCACATCCGCACGCTGCTGCTGACGTTCTTCTTCCGCCAGATGCCCGAGTTGATCCGCCAGGGCCGCGTGTTCATCGCCCAGCCGCCGCTCTACCAGGTCTCGCGGGGCAAGAAGTCGGAGTACGTGCTCAACGAACGGCGCATGCGTAACGTACTGACCGATCTCGGGCTCGACGGCACGGAACTGATCATCCGCAATGACGATGGCGAACAGGTCCGCCGCGTCGACGCCGAGGAAATGCGGGAGGTGACCGGGCTGCTCAATCAACTCGACGAATTGGCGACCATCGTGCAGCGGCGCGGCATTCCATTCACCGAGTTTCTCGCCCTGCGGGCGGACGATCCCGAAGGCGAGAACCGCTTGCCCCGGATTCGCGTGCAGGTCGGCGCCGAAGACCTCTATTTCTGGAACGAGCAGGACGAACAGATCGAACTCCGCAAGCGCGGCCTGGCCACGGACCCGATGAACACCGGCGACGCCGCGACGGCGGGGTCGGGCGAGTCGAACCATCGCATTATCCGCAAGGAGCTGCACGAGGTCCGTGAACTCGAGAAGCTGCTGCCCAAGCTCGAAGAGAAGGGCCTGCCCATCGAGGACTACGCCCTGGTGCAGGAAGAGTCGGTAAGCGGCGAGAAGCTGCCCACCCGCTACGCCCTGGCGACCACCAACGGCAGCGACGATCGCAAGGTGATCGACGTGCCGAACATCGCATCGATCATCAATGAGATTCACAACATCGGCCGGCACGGCATGGAGATCAAGCGGTACAAGGGCCTCGGCGAGATGGACGCCGAGGAACTCTGGCTCACCACGATGGACCCGTCCAACCGCACCCTGATGCGGGTCACGTGGGACGCCGCCTCCGAAGCCGAGCAGCTATTCAGCATCCTCATGGGCGAAAACGTCGAACAGCGGCGGAAGTTCATCGAGGACCACGCCCTGGAAGTGAAGAACCTGGACGTGTAATCGAGTCAGCCGCATGCCCCGCAGACGGATGATCGAGCAGTTGGCGGACGCGGTGGCCGCAATCCGGCGGCCGCATCCGGTGCGCGTGGGGATCGACGGGGCCGGCGCGGCGGGCAAGACGACGCTTGCCGATGAACTCGCCGCCGCATTGCGCGATCGCGGACGCCAGGTCATTCGCGCCGGCGTGGACGGCTTCCACAATCCGCCCGAGGTCCGCTATCGCCGGGGGCGTGAGTGCGTGCACGGCTATTACCACGATTCGTTCAACTACGCCGCGATGCGACAGGAACTGCTGGAGCCGCTCGGCCCGAGCGGTGATCGGCGGTACCGCCGCGCGGTTTACGACTTCCGCGTGGAGTCGGCCGTCGACGAACCACACGAAACTGCCGTCGGCGACGCGGTGCTGCTGTTCGAAGGCGTGTTCGTGATGCGGCCCGAGCTGATCGACCACTGGGACTACACCGTCTTCGTCCACGCCGACTTCGACGTCGCCCTGCAACGAGCGGAAGTGCGGGAACGGGCGCACTTCGGCGACGCCGAGACCGTGCGACGCAAGTACGAGGGGCGATATATCCCGGGTCAGCGGATGTACTTCGAGCAGTGCGAACCCCACCGACAGGCGGACGCCGTGGTCGACAACAACGCGCCCGATCGGCCGAGCGTCCGTTTCAACCGATAGTGGAGGCGGGGCTTGCGGGCACGCGGCCTGATCGCAGCGAATCGACGCCTCCACCGCGGCCGCTTGCGGCCGTAGGGGGCAGTGGCGCGGGGGCGGGCCCGCCGCGAAATCCGCCATGCACCCCCTTCCGACTCAGAACGGACAGGGTGAGTGATAGCGAACGCGCTGTCCGGTGGCGGGATGGATCAAACCAAGATCGGTCGCGTGCAGGCAAAGGCGATCCGCGGCGGCGCGGGCTTCACCGTCCGCATACAGCGCGTCGCCGAGCATCGGGTGGCCGATCTCACGGAGATGCAATCGCAACTGGTGCGACCGACCGGTCCGGGGGATGAGTGCCAGGCGGGTGCGGTCGACCAGCCGCTGGATCACCCGCCACCGGGTTTGCGCCGGTTTGCCCTGGGCGTGATCCACGATCTGCCGCGGCTTGTCATCGAGGTCGAGGCGGATGGGCAGATCGATCTCGCCTTCGTGTTCAACCATGGGCGCCCACGCCAGCGCTTCGTAACGCTTCTCGACTTTGCGTTTGGCAAACTGGCTGCTCAGCCGGCGATGCGTGTCGGCGTCCCGCGCCATGACGATCAACCCGGACGTCGCCTGGTCGAGCCGGTGCACGATGCGGGCGCCGGGATAGGCGGCATCCACCCGCGTCGCCAGCGAGTCGCGTTTGTCCGGCCCGCGGCCGGGCTGGCTGAGCAGGCCGCTCGCCTTGTCGAGCACGATCAACCGATCGTCCACATGCACTACGTTGAGATCCATCGGCGACAGCGTAGCAGGGCCGCCTTCACCGCGCACTGAAGGTGCCGCATTCATGACCATGAGCAAGCGTGAACGCCGGCTGGCCCAGATCAGGGGCGAGGCCCTGACCCCGGCCCGCCTCGCTTCAGCGAGGGCGGGCGGTCCCGTTACTCCGGCGGATGAGCGAGTCGATTGTCGGGCTTCTTCGCCTCGATCCACGGTGCGTAGTCGTCGACGTCAGTGGTGCGGCAGCCCTCGGGCAGTTCCACCACGCCGGACGCAAGCAGCGGATCGTCGGTTTCCCTCATCCACCGCTCGAGGCGACCGCGCATGTCGACAAGCACCTCGGCCATGGCGGGATCGGCGGCCCGATTGTTCGTCTCGTGCGGATCGAGGTACAGGTCGAAGAGCATCTCCTGCTGCCGCGGCTGGTCCGGCCAGCCCGCGGCCACCATCGCCTGCTTGCTGTAGCTGCCGTCCACGTTCGGCAACACCGGCCGATCGCGATTGTCGTACCGGCGGACGTAGCGGTACCGCTCGGTGCGAACGCTGCGTTGCGGCTCGTAGGCCGCGTGAAACGTCACTTCCGAGAAAAGCTCATCGCGGATGCTCGACGCCTCGCCCGTGACCAGCGGCGTCATCGACCGGCCCTGCAGCCAGTCGGGGGGATCGATGCCGATGAGGTCGCAGATCGTGGGGAACACGTCGACCTGGGAGACGAGTGGTTCGATGAGCTTGCCGCCGCGGAAGTCCGAGCCCCCCGGGCCGCGCATGATCAGGAACACGCCCGTCCCGTGGTCGGTCACGTTGCACTTGAGCCGCGGGAAGGCGATGCCGTGATCGGTGGTCGCGATGACCAGCGTGTTGTCATCGAGCCCGGCGCGTTCGAGGGCGGCGAACACCCGCCCGAAGTGATGATCGAGCGACTCGGCCTGGCGGTTGAACGCGGCCATGTCCCGGCGAATGTCCGGGATGTCGGGCAGCGGTTCGGGCGGCGCGGCGTACTTCGCCTCCTCGTCGTATTCCGCGGCGAACTGCTCGGGCGACATCCGGTTGCCGTAAAACGGGCGGTGGGTAAGAAAGTAACCGACCTCCAGGTAAAACGGTCGGTCGCGGGGGACATCGGCGAGAAACGACTCGGCGGCTTCGCTGATCTCCTCAGCGAAGAAGTGGCGATCGGGCTTGATCACCTGGTCGTAGCCGATCTCGGCGGCGTCGCGGGCCACGTGCTGCAGACCGATCAGGGCGGTGGCGTAGCCGGCCCCGCTGAGCGTGGGTGCCAGGTGCCGGGCGTAGTCGTTCATCTGCCAGGCGAGGCCCACGAGCCCGAGCATGCCGGTGTTGTGCGTCCACTGCCCGCTGAGCAGGGCCGCCCGACTCGGACAACACGTCGGGGCGGCGGCGAAGGCGTTGCGGAACATCACCCCCTCCTCCGCGAGCCGCTGCAGGTTCGGGGTGTTGACCTTGTGCCCGTACGGCTCGATGTATCGGCCGGTGTCGTGCGAGTTGATGTAGACGATGTTCGGCGGTTGCTGGTTCACGAGGCGATCGCTCCTTTCAGGTCGACCGGTGAGTATATCGAATCACACCCGCAACGCGAAGGTTCGCATCGCGTCGAACTCCGGGTTATCTTCGCCCGCCATGGCCGTTGTCGCACAATCGCTGCTCCCCGTCGTCCTGCTCATCGCCCTCGGAGCCGGTCTGCTCCGCGCCGGGTTCTACACCGATTTTTTCCGGCGGTCGCTGGATCGGCTGACGTACTGGATCGCTCTGCCGGCCCTGATCGTGTCCAAGCTGGCGCAGCCGGACTTCGAGTTCGACGCGGTGGGCGACCTGCTGATCGTGATCGTCGCCGCGATGAGCGGCGCCACGCTCGTCGCAGCGGTCGCCGCGTGGCTGATGCGCCTGCCGCCCGCCGAATCGGGCGTGTTCGTGCAGGCCGGCTTTCGGGGCAACCTCGCCTTCGTCGGCCTGCCGGTAATCATCTTCGCCGCCGGCTCAATGGGCCAGGACGTCGATCTCGCCACCTCCACCGCCCTGCTCGCCCTCGCCCCGCTCGTCGTGGTCTACAACGTGGGCTCGGTGATCGCCCTGCTCGTGCCCCACCACGGCGTAAGCCCGCGGGCGGTGCTCAAGCTCCTGCGACCGCTGGTGACCAATCCCCTCCTGATCGCATGCGTGGCCGGGCTCCTGATGGCGTGGGCCGGCATTGGTCTGCCCACCTTTGTGTTCCGTCCACTCGACATGCTCGGCGCCACCGCCCCGCCGCTGGCCCTGATCAGTCTCGGCGGGGCGCTGGTCAGCTTTCCCGTGGGCAAGCATCTCGGCGCGGCGGTCGGCAGTACGATGGTCAAACTCGTGGTCACGCCACTGCTGACCATTGTCCTGTGGAAGTGGCTGGGGCTCAGTGAACTCCACGCGCTGGTGGCCATGGTCTATGCCGCGTGCCCTACCGCGGTGGCGTCGTTCGTGCTCGCCGGTCAGCTCAAGGGCGAGCAGGCCCTCGCCGCGACCTGCGTGGTGGTGAGCACCATGCTGTCTTTCGCGTCTCTCGCCGCGGTCCTGATGCTGATGGTGTGACCGGATCTTCGCCCCCGCGCGTTAAACCATCGCTTTGAGATGACCGATGCCCTCCGGGGGAACGAGAATTACGCCAGGGGGCGGTTATGTCCGTTGCCTTGCATCCCACGCGTCCGCCAACCGCGGCGGACAATCGAGACGCGACCCGCGCCGCCTCCGCGCCGCCCGGCCGCCTGCCCGACTTCCTGATCATCGGCGCCGCCAAGGCGGGCACCACCACCCTGTACCGGCGCCTCCAGCGACACCCGCAGGTGTTCATGCCGGACGACAAGGAACCTGAGTTCTTTCTGGATCGCTGGGACCGCGGGATTGAATGGTATCGCGGACTGTTCGCCGACGCCGAGCGGGACCGGGTTTGCGGCGAGGCGTCCACGAACTACTCCTGCGGCACCTTCCACACGTCCATGGAAACCGCGGCGCGGCGCATGGCCGACCTGCTGGGTGAGGTGAAGCTGATCTACATCATGCGGCACCCGGTGGATCGGGCCTACGCCTTCTACCGCGAACAGATCAAGACCGCCCAGCTCATCGGCCAGCGGGTTGAGTATGGCGAAACCTTCGAGCAATACCTCCAACGCGACCCGCGCTGCGTGGCGGGCAGTCGCTACATCGACGTGCTCGAACTGTACGAACGGCATTTCGGCAAGGCGGCGATCCTGCCGCTTCTGCTGGACGACCTGAAGACCGATCCCGCGGCGACGATGAGTCGGGTGTTCTCGCACCTCGGGGTCGACCCCGAGGCGGCCCCCACCGCCGACGTCCCGGTGGTCACCAATCGGATGGCGGACCATCAGGCGAACTTCGTCCGTGAGAAGCTGGTGGAACCGCTGCGGCGTCTGCCCCTGTTGGGGCCGCTGGGCTCGCGGCTTCCGGAGCCGGTTCGCCACGCGATCTACGCCGTGCTGCGAGCGATGCCCGGCAGCGACCGCAAGGCGGCGTCCATGACCCCGCCGCCCATGCAGGATGAAACGCGCCGGCGACTCCGCCGGCAACTCGCCGAGCCCACCGATCGTCTGGCCGGCCGGCTCGGCCGAGATCTGTCGGCCTGGATGTGAGCGCCGCGCCCGCAGCTCCCCCCGGCGCCGTTCATTCGAGGGAGTGCGGACGGGCTGCTCAAGCCGACGCCGATCAAATGCGGTCCCATTTGCTACAATATCGGCATGCTGACCCGACGCATTATTCCCTGCCTGGACGTCAAGGGCGGCCGGGTGGTCAAGGGAGTCAATTTCGTCAATCTCCGCGACGCGGGCGATCCGGTCGAAGTGGCCAAGCGCTACGAGCAGCAGGGCGCCGACGAACTGGTCTTCCTGGACATCACGGCGAGTCACGAGGGGCGGGACATCATGGCCGACGTGGTGCGCCAGGTGGCGGAGGAATGTTTCATGCCCTTCACCGTGGGCGGCGGGATTCGCACGATTGACGACGTGACGCGACTTGTGCAGGCCGGAGCGGAGAAGGTGAGCATCAACACCGCCGCGGTGGTCACGCCGGAGATCGTCACGCAGACCGCGGTGCGGTTCGGCCGATGTTGTACGGTAGTGAACATCGATCCGAAGCGCGTGCCCCGGGCGGAATTCGAGGCGCATTACCAGCGGCGTCGCGCCGGCGCCGCCGACACCCCGGTGCCCGAGTTAAGCGACGAGCCCACCGACGTGGTCTGGGAAGTGCACACCCACGGTGGGCGGACGCCGACCGGGCTCGAAGCGGCGGCTTGGGCGAAGCGGGTCGTGGAACTCGGCGCGGGGGAGATCGTCCTGACCAGCATGGACGCCGACGGCACCAAAGACGGCTACGACGTGGAGATGACCGCAGCAATCGCCGAGGTGGTCGAAGTGCCGGTCGTGGCCTCCGGCGGCTGCGGCAGCCCGGCCCACATGGTGGACGTACTCCGGCCGCTCGACGGGGGCGGCGCCGGAGCCGACGCCGCCCTCGCCGCGAGCATCTTCCATTACGGCGAGTACACCATCGAACAGACCAAGCAACACCTGGCTTCACACGACATCCCGGTACGGATGCGATAGCCACCGCGGCGCCACGTGAACGCCGCTTCCACCGTAGTGACAGGAACACAGGCATGAGCGACGAGCATCAAGACGACCACCAGCCAATCACCGGCGTGCTGAGCCAGGAGATCGACCCCGGCCTGCGGAAGATCTTCGAGGCGACCGTCAAGTACGAGGCCTCCGACCTGATCCTCAAGCCGGAACTCGCCCCGCGCATTCGGCTGCGCGGCAACCTGAAATCCCTGCAGACCGATCCCTACGACTTCAACGAGTTCGAACGGGTCATCACCACGCTGATGTCCGACGAGCAGGCCAAGCACTACAAACGCCACGGCTCGATCGACATGGCCTACGACCACGGCGATGACAATCGCTTCCGGATCAACATCTTCCGGGCCCGGGGGCGTTCGGCCCTGGCGGCGCGACGGGTGAGCAGCGAGATTCTCGACTTCGAGCAACTCCATCTCCCCCCGATCATGGGCAAGATCGCCGAGAAACGTCAGGGCCTCGTCCTGCTCTGCGGGGTGACCGGCAGCGGCAAGAGCACGACCATCGCGTCCATGCTCCAGCACATCAACGAGAACCGCCCCTGCCATATCGTCACCATCGAAGACCCGATCGAGTACATCTTCAAGGACGCCAAGGCGATGGTGAACCAGCGCGAGATCGGCGTCGACGCGGCGAACTTCCCCGAGGCGCTGCGGGCACTCGTGCGTGAGAACCCGGACGTCGTGCTCATCGGCGAAATGCGAGACCGCGTGACGTTCCAGGCGGCGCTGCAGGCCGCGGAAACCGGACACCTCGTGTTCGGCACGATCCACGCGTCGTCGGCTCCGCAGGCGTTCACCCGGCTGTACGACCTGTTCGCCATCGACGAGCGCGACCTGATCCGCAATATGCTCGCCTACACGCTGCAGGCGATCATTTACCAGAAGCTGCTGCCCTGTCTGCGCGACGAGATCGACCGGGTCCCCGCGGTGGAGGTGCTGTTGAACAACCCGGTGGTTTCCAACTACATCACCGGGGAACGGGAGAACGAGCTGGGGGATATCATCCGGCAGAACACACAGGAGGGGATGCTGGATTTCAATGATTCGCTTGTTGGTCTGGTTGAAAAAGAGTACATTCACCCGCGCGAGGCCGTGGCCGCCGCCCACAACGCCGAAGAACTGCGAATGCGTCTCAAAGGGATCAGCACCTCGCAGGGTTGAGACGGGATAACTCGGGCGGTTCACGAGGCCTGCGAAACACCCGCCCGGTTGACACGGAAATTCGCCAATGAGCCAGACGCTCGCCGCTCAGTTTGTCGTCACCACGAGCATCTTCAAGCCCGTGGTGTTTCTCGCCGTGCTCATCGTCTGGGGCCGTTGGGCCTCGATTCTGGACAAGGACGCCGACTTCTTCAACCTGAAGCGCCGCTGGTGGAACCTCGGCCACCTCGGGGCGGCGATCCTGGCGTTCCTGCTGCTGCTGGTGATCCCGCTGTTCTGGATCGGCCTGCCCCTGGGGCTGATCATTCTCGCGAGCATCAGCGTCGGCTACGCGATCTACCGCAACAACAAAGTTCCCGAAAACGACCGCTGGACACTGTCGATCGAGTTCTTCCGCGAGGCATTCATCGAACGGGCCCGGGAGAAGGCGATGCGCGAGTCGACGTTGCGCTTCCTGGTGGTCAACACGACCTCGCGCCAGCCCAAGCCCGTGCCCCTGCGGGATGAGCCGAACTACGAACCGCACGTCCAATTCGAAGATCTGCTCGAAGCCGCGCTCGCCCAGCACGCCGAGCGCGTCGAGCTCGCCGGCGCGGACAGCGACGTCGCGGTGCAGTTCGTGATCGACGGCGTGAGCTATCGCCAGCCACCGATGCCGGGGCCCGAGGGGCTGCGGATGATCGACTACCTCAAGGCCGAGGCCGGCCTCGATGTGCAGGACCGCCGCCGCAAGCAGAGCGGAACGGTCAAGGTCGACACCGGTCCCAACGGCCTGCACACACTGCGGGTGATGACCGCCGGGTCGACCCGCGGCACCGTCTGCACCATCGAGATTGACCGGGAGCAGCAGCTTGAGATCGCCTTCGACAAGCTCGGCCTCCTCGACAGTCAGCGGCAGCAGCTTCAGCCGGTGCTCGACGAAGCGCGGGGCATCGTGCTTATCGGCTCCCCGCCCAGGCAGGGCCGCACCACCACGCTCTACTCCGTGATCGCCCACCACGATCCCTACATGCTCGACATCCACACCATCGAGGAGAACGTCGAGCACGAGATCGAAGGCGTCACGCACCACGAGGTGGGCGAGGCGGGGCTGGCCAAGACGCTGCAGTCGCGCCTGCTCCGCGAACCGGACATCCTCATGCTCGGCAACCTCGGCGACAAGGAGACGGCGAAGGTGGCGGCGAAGGCCGGGCGCGAAGACAAACGACTCTACGCCGGGCTCCAGGCCAACGACACGATGCAGGCCCTGCAGGTGTGGATGAAGGCGGTGGAGGACCAGGACCTCGCCGCCGAATCGCTCGCCGCGATTCTCTGCCAGCGGCTCATCCGCAAGCTCTGCCCCACCTGCCGGCAGGCGTTCCGGCCCGATCCGAAGGCGCTGAAGCGGCTCAACCTTCCCGCCGATCGTATCCAGCAGCTCTTCAAGGAGTCGGGCAAAGTCATGGTCAAGAACAAGCCCGAGCCCTGCCCGACCTGCAACGGCATCGGCTACCAGGGCCGCACCGCCGTGTTCGAGGTGATGGTCCTCGACGCCCAGGCGAAGGACTTCATCCGATCCGGCGATCTCGGACAACTTCGCTCCTACCTCCGTAAAAAGAAGATGCTCTGGCTGCAGGAGGCGGCGGTATCCAAGGTCGTCAGCGGCGTCACGAGCATCGGCGAGATCATGCGGGCCATGGGCAAACAGCAGGGCGGCGAGAAGTCGGCCGCCCAGCCCGCCCAGGCGGACGAGCAACCGCAATCGCAACAGCAACCGGATTCACAGCAGTCGGGAGAATCGGCGTGAGCATGGTCTTCGTGAACCTGGCACTTTTGGCCCTCGTCGGCCTGATCGCCTACCTGGCCGCCGCGCAGGGGCTCTTTACCGCCCTGCTGAACCTCCTGGTGACCCTACTCGCCGGCACCCTCGCCTTCGCCCTCTGGGAGCCGGTCGCCGGCTACCTCCTCCCGCGGCAGATGGTGCTCTTCGGCATGCCGGCCGCGGAGGTCGCCTGGGGCGTGGGGCTCCTCGGCCCCTTCGCCCTGATCCTGCTCGGCCTGCGTTACCTCGTCGATAAGCTCGTGCCCGGCAACGTCGATCTGCCCTACCTCGTCAATTTCTTCGCCGGTGGTTTCGTCGGCTTCTGCACCGGCGTGCTCACCGCCGGCGTGCTCATGATCGGCCTGCAGTTCATCAGCCAGTTCAGCCCGAAGCTCTGGCCCGCCGAGGCCGGCACGGTCGGCCCCGCGATCGAGGAGGCCGCCGAAAAACTCCGCGAGCGCGGCGACGAATGGGTCGTCCACGCCTCCAGCCATGGCGTCATCGCCCACAACCGCGGCGGCGAGTTCGTGTATGTCCCCCCCACCGAGTTCTGGCTCCCCGTCGACCGCATGGCCGCGTCGGTCTATTCCGGGCTCAGCGCCGGCGTGTTCTATCCCTTCTCCGGCAACGCCCTGGCGGAGCTCCACCCGAACCTCGCCGACGAAGCCACGCTGTTCAACGTCGTGGGCCTGCCATCGGCGCGACCAGGCGCCCGGCGCACCATCGCCCCGAGATCGGCCGACATTACCGCCGCATACACCACCGCCCTCGCCGAGTATGACAAGCAACTGCCCGATAAGCTCGGCATCCAGCTCGACAACAAAGAGCAGATCGTCGTCGTCGAGACCGAAATCCTCTCAAACGTCGGCTCGATCGATCCCGACAACGTCTTCACCGCGGTGGCCTCGCAGGCCCTGCTGCTCCACCGTCCGGAAGACGACGGGGCCTCGGAGATGTACGCCGTCCCGCCGGCCGGTTACATCCAGCGCGGCGAGCTGAGCTATCCTTCGCTCGCCAGCCCCGTGCGCTCCCGGCCGCAGCAGGACGAGACCATCCGCTGGGTTTACGTGATCCCTTCGGACAACGTGCCGCGACAAATGCGACTCAAGAGTACGCGGTTCGAGTTGCCCGAGATGAGCGGCCTGCAACTCGTCCAGGTCAACGACTGGCTCACCGCAACCAAACCCGCCTTTGCAGCGTCCGATCCGGCAGACCCCGGTGCCCCGGGGGACGACGGCGATTCGCCCTTCTTCGATCCCATGCAGCAGCAGGACATGGGCCCGCGGGAAGGCACCACCGCCGGAGCCGAGGGCGACATGATCTCGGTCTCCGATTCGCTGCCCTACACGCTCAGTCGCAATCGCCTGCAGATGAACAACGTGCGGGTCGAGGACAACGCCATCGTCTCCGGCCAGGCCCAGGTGCGCTACGAGCGGCGCCAGAGCATCGGCGCGAACCTCGCGGTGACGAAAATACATACTCCGTCCAACATGGCGACGGTTCAGGTGAACATCGACAAGAAGGTTGCGGAGAGTCTGTTCGGCCAGGCGATGGCCACGGCCCAGTTGACCACCCCGCCCGAACTGCTCGCGGCGAGCGGCGACACCTACCAGGCCATCGGCTTCATGCGCTATACCAACAGCGATTTCCACATCAATCTCGATCCCACGCAACGTGTCCGAAGCTTGCAGCAGACGGGAATTCAGCGGCTGCGCGACGATGAGACGCTCGCGCTGATCTTCCAGGTCGCCCGCGACACGCAACTCCTCCGCTTTCGCATCGGCCGGCAGGAACAGCGGGTCAACGTCCAGGTGCCGTAGCTCGACGGGAACGGACAACCGCAACCTGCGATCATGTGGCCATAGCACGTCACGTTGCGTGCGCGAGCTTCACACCGGACAATTCCACCATGGTATTCGGACTGGAAACGACGTTGGCCGCCACCGCCGCGCCGCTCGTTGCGACGAGCGGCGGATCGCTCCGGGACGACCTGCAGCGGATCACCCGACTGGACTGTCACGCGGTGCAACTTTCGGCCGCCATGAGCGGCCTGAGGCCGCGGGAACTCAACCGCCGGGCGCGGCGCGACCTGCTCGCCATGCTCAGCCGTCACGCCCTGATGCTCGCCGGGGTCGACCTGATGATCCCGCGGAAGGACTGGCTCTCGGCCGAGCGCGTCGACCGGGCGGTCACGGCGACGCTCGACGCCATCGACTTCGCCGCCGACCTCGGGCGGGTGCCGTTGTCGTTGCCCCTGCCGGTGAAGGAACTGACCGACGACGTGAAGACCGCATTGACCGCGTCGGCGGACGGCCACGATGTGCCTCTCGCCGTTCACGCCGAGGACCAGCCGGACGACCTGATCGCCTGGCTCGACGAGCAGGACCAGCCGGTCCTGCGGGCGGGGCTTGACGCGGCGGCGGCGCTCGCGCTCCAACTCGATCCGGCGGAGGGGGCGACCCGGCTTTCCGACCGGCTGCTCGTGGCCCGGCTCGACGACTACAGCGCCGCCGGCGTCGCCAGCGGCGCCGGGCGCGTGCCCGTCGGCGAGGGCGATCTTGACGTCACTGAGTTCAAGGCCGCCGTGGTCACCGCCGGCTCGGTCCGCAATGTCGTCGTCGAACTCCGCGACCTCCGCGATCCCGGGTCGGGACTGTCCAAGGCGCTTGACGCCTGGGGCGCCTGATGCGGCGCGGCGGGTCCCGCGATCGGGCCCCGCACGACTGACCCGCCCCACGTCCGAACGCTGCCGGCGTCCGAGCCGCCCTTTGCGGCGCCGAATAAATCATCCTGACACCTTTTTCGGCCTTATCCGCTGAATCGCCGCTGGTTTGTCGCGGTGATTCTGATATACTGCAAGGTTCACCCTGGGTCCCGATTTTCAGGAGACAGACATGCCCGATCGCAAGCCGTATGTGGGCGGCAACTGGAAGATGAACCTTCACGCCGGCGACGCCGACGGATTGATCGCCGCGCTGCTCGAGTCGCTGAAGGACGCGGGCGACGTGGACGTCGCGATCTGTCCGGCGTTTCCGTATCTCGCCCTGGCCTCGCAGAAACTCTGCGCCGCCGGCAGTCAGATCAAGCTCGGCGCCCAGGACGTGTACTTCGAAGACAACGGCGCGTTCACCGGCGAGGTGAGTGGCTCCATGCTCAAGGACGTGGGCGCACAGCTCGTGTTAACGGGGCACAGCGAGCGGCGGCACGTGCTCGGCGAGACCGACGAGATGGTCAACGCCAAGACACTCGCCGCCCTCGACGCCGGACTCGACGTGATCCTCTGCGTCGGCGAGAAGATCGAGCAGCGCGAGGCGAAGAAGACCCACCCCATCAACGCCGGACAGGTCGCTCTCGGTCTCGCGGGCGTCAAGGCCGAACAGATGCCGAAGGTAACCATCGCCTACGAACCGGTCTGGGCCATCGGCACGGGCAAGACGGCCACGCCCGAGGACGCCCAGGAGGCCCATGAGGGCATCCGGAAGGCGCTGGCCGCGATGTACGGCGACGAGATCGCCCGGCAGACCCGCATCCAGTACGGCGGGTCGGTCAAACCGGCCAACGCGAAGGAACTCTTCTCCCAGCCGGACATCGACGGCGGGTTGATCGGCGGGGCATCGCTCAAGGCCGACGATTTCACCGCCATTGTCCAAGCGGCCGGGTAAGGCACACGAGGCGGCGCCATGCCGCCGGATAAAGGACGAAGCGCCATGTTGACGCTTGCAGGTTTCTGGACCGGGGTTCTCGCGTTTGTCTTCGCCATGGTCGCGGTGCTGATGGTCCTGGTCATTCTGATTCAGCGGCCGAAGGGCGGCGGATTGGCCGGGGCCTTCGGCGGGGCCGGCGGCAGCACCCAGGCCTTCGGCGCCAAGACCGGCGATTTCCTGACCATCGTGACCGTCGGGCTGTTCCTGCTGTTCCTGCTGCTCGGGATCGCCCTGGTCTACGCCACCCGCGGGCAGGGCACGGAACTGGCCACCGAGCCGCCGATGGACGCGGGCGACGTGCCCGCGGCCCCGCTCGACCCCGATGTGGATGCGACCGACGGCACCTCTTTGCCCGCCGGGGCCAACATTCCGCCGACGGGGACGATCCCCGACACTGAACCGGAAGCCGACGCCGAGGAAACCACCGCCGCCACGCCGGACGTGGACGTGGAGGCCCCGACGCCGACCGACCAGCCCACGGAGCCGTCGCCTTGATTCGATCCATGACGGGGTTCGGCGACGCTTCGTGTGAGACCGAGTCGGTCCACTACGCGGTCGAAGTCCGCAGCTTGAACAACCGTTACTTCAAGGCCACGATCCGCCTGCCGGACGAGATCAGCGGGCTCGAAGCGGAGCTCGAAACACATCTCCGCAAGCGCATCTCACGCGGATCGGTGACATTGACGGTGGGGCTGAAGGACCGCTCGGCGGAGGCGGCATACGAGTTGAACGAACCGGCGCTGCAGCGTTACCTCTCCCATCTTCGTCATCTTGAGAAGCAGGTCGCGGACGGCGGCGACGGCGGAGTGACGCTCGACCTCGCCACGCTGCTGAGCATGCCGGGAGTGATTCAGCCGCCGGAGTCGGCGGAACTGATCGAGCGGTATCGCCCGACCATTCACGAACTGCTCGACCGGGCGGTGGACAAGCTCACCGAAATGCGTCGCCGCGAGGGCGAAGGGCTCCAGAAGGAACTGCTCTCGCAGCGTCAGGCCATTGCCGAGCGACTCGATAGAATTATCGCGCGGGCTCCAGATGTGGTGGGAGAATACGAGCAGCGGCTTCGCCATCGAATCAACGAATTACTCGCCCGGCTGGAACTTCCGGCCAATGAGGCCGATCTGATCAAGGAGGTCGCCGTGTTCGCCGAACGGGCGGACGTGGCGGAGGAGACTCAGCGTTTGAAAGCGCACATGGATCAGTTTGAGCAGATTCTGTCGAGCGAGGATCAGAGCCCGTCGGGGCGCACGCTGGATTTCCTGGCTCAGGAGATGCTGCGCGAGGCCAACACGATCGCCAGCAAGTCGAACGACGCGGCGATCAGCCGGTGGATTGTCGAGGTCAAAGGCGCGATCGACCGGATCAAGGAACAGGTCCAGAACGTCGAGTAGTCGATTCGTTTGGAAGTTATGGCCGATCCTCCGAACACGCCGAAGCCGCCGAAGCCCAGCGAGCCGTCGGTCCACCGCGCGAGCGCCGGTACGGGGATTCCTTCCGGCACCGCCGGGCCCAGCGCCCAATCCGATGGCGCCCAGACCGGCGGGGACCGTGATCGCTTCGAGGCCCACGAACTCGCCATCGTCCTCAGCCATTACGAGACGGGGGTGATCGAGTCGATCCAGGAATTCCCCCGCGGTTCGCGCCGCGCGCCGAAGCTGATCCTCCGCACGGAGAAAGGCGTGTTCCTGCTCAAGCGTCGGGCCCGGGGCAGAGACGACGCGTTCAAGGTCGCCTTCTCCCACGGACTGCAGATTCACCTCGCCAGCCGGCAGTTCCCGCTGCCCCACCTGATCGGTACTCGCAATGAGAACAACTCGATGCTCCAGTGGAAGGGCACGATCTACGAGTTGTTCGAGTACATCAGCGGCACGGGCTACGACAACTCCCTGGAGGCCACGCAGGACGCGGGCAAGACACTCGCCCTGTTCCACAAGCTGATCCGTGACTATCAGCCGGACTACGAACCCGCCCGGGGCTCGTACCACGCCACCCGGATGGTCTCGGATTCGCTCAGCCGTATTCCCCGCACGCTCGCCCAGGTTGACCCGGACACGAAGCGGCAGGGCACCGAGGTGCATCGTTGCGTGCAGTTCATCGGCCAGGCCTACCAGGAGGCGGCGAAGAAGGCCAACGACATCGGCCTGACCAACTGGCCGATGCAGATCATCCACAGTGACTGGCATCCGGGAAACATGCTCTTCCGCGGGCCCCGCGTCGTCGCCGTGATCGACTACGACGCCGCCCGCTTTCAACAGCGGATCATCGACACCGCCAACGGGGCGCTTCAGTTCTCCATTCTCGGCGGCGGCGACGATGCCTCGCAGTGGCCGGAGTACCTCGACGAGAGCCGCTTCAAGCGGTTCCTCCGCGGCTACGACAGTGTGAACCAGCTCAGCCGCGGCGAACTCCGCTGCGTGCCCTGGCTGATGGTCGAGGCCCTGATCACCGAATCGGTCATTCCCATCGCCACGGCGGGTAGTTTTTCCCGCATGGAAGGGTTCGGGTTCCTTCAGATGATCGAGCGAAAGGTGCGCTGGCTGCAGAAGAACGCCGACCGCCTCGCCTCGGTGCTCGACGACGACTGAGCCCGCCGCCCCGCCTATCATGCTTCCCCTGGCTCAGCCACGTTAACAGCAGGGAGTTACACCATGGCTCGACTCGTCAAACGCGACGCGACCGGACCGATGAAAATCGAAACCACCGACGGGGACAAGTTCATCTGCATGTGCGGCCTGTCGCACGATCAGCCGTTCTGCGACGGCAATCACAAGCAGGCCAGGGCGGAGGATGCGGACAAACTCTACAAGTACGTCAACGGCGAGCGCATCGAAGTCGGCGACTTCGAGATCGACTGATCGGCCGGTGTGGATGCGCCGTCAGGACGCCGCGCAGCGCCGAATTCGCCCGCGTCCGAGTTCACGCCCCCCCGGCAGTCGCTTCCCGCCGCGCCGGGCTTGACGCTTCATCGGCCCGTCGATAGCGTTGCCGAGCATGTTGCCGGTATCGGTCGCCCTGTGCTGCCGCAATAACGAACGCACCATCGAGTTCGCTCTCCGCTCGGTCGCCTGGGCGGACGAGATCGTCGTAGTGGACAGCGGGTCAACCGACCAGACCCTCCCCATCGTCGGCCGCTATACCGACCGGATCGTCCACGAGCCCTGGCGCGGCTACTCGGAGCAGAAACGTTTCGCCGCGTCGCGTTGCCGCAATGACTGGGTGTTCGTACTCGACAGTGATGAAGAGGTCTCGGCCGAACTCGCCGACGAGATTCAGGCGCTCGAGGCCGGCGAACTCGCCGAGGTCGACGTCGTGTTGATGCGGCGACGGCACTACGTGATGGGCCGGCACGTGCGGGCGTGGGGGCCGGACTGGCAGTCGCGGCTGATTCACCGGCAGCGCGTGGCGTGGTCGGATCACGTCTTGCACGAAGATCGGCTGCCGTCGGCGCCCGGCCGGACGAGACGACTCCGCGGTTACCTCGAACACAAGCGCCGCGGCTCGCCGGGCTGGCCCGATTACTTCTCCGGTCGTCGGCTCGACGAACGCGTCCTCGCCGTGGCCGAGCAGATGCACCAGCGCGGCCGGCGGTGCCATTACTGGGACCTGCTGATCCGGCCGTGGGGCGCGTTCCTCAAGTTCTACATCCTCAAACGCGGGTTCCTCGAGGGGAGCTTCGGGCTCATGATCGCCCAGAAGGCGGCCCTCGGGGCCCAGCTCAAGTACGCCGCCCTCTGGGCGGTCCAGCAGGGCGTCGCTCGCGGCGAGACGCGCACCGAGGCGGATGAGCCCGGGGAACCTTCGTGAGCGTGGCCGCCGGACTGCGACTGATGTATCGCGCCGGGCGGTATCGGCTGCGCCACGATCCGCTTGAGATCGCGCTGGTTCGCCGAATTGTGCGGCCCGGGTCGGTGGCGATCGACATCGGGGCCCACAAGGGGGCTTACACCTACTGGATGGCGAAGGGCGTGGGGCGAAGCGGTCGCGTGATCGCCTTTGAGCCGCAGCCGGTGCTGGCCGACCGACTGCGCCGCTCGCTCGCCGGGCTGGGGCTGAAGCAGGTAACCGTCGAGTCGGTGGCGCTGTCCTCGCAGTCCGGTGAGGCGGCGCTGCACGTCCCGGCGGGCGGGCCGTCGCCCGGGGCGTCGCTGAATGAGTCGGTGGGAGAAAGGGCGGCCGAGCGGATCGACGTGACCACGCGGACGCTCGACGGATTCCTCCGCGAACTCGACCTGCGCCCGGTGCGGCTTATCAAGTGTGATGTGGAGGGGCACGAACTCGCCGTGTTTCGCGGCGCGGAAGCGACGCTGCGTGAGGATCGCCCGGACCTGCTCTTCGAGTGCGAAGCCCGCCATCGCGGCGACGACAACCTCCGCGAGGTCTTCACGTTCCTGCGGGGGCTCGGCTATGAAGGCCGGTTCCCTCTGGACGGTCACTGGCGGCCGCTCAGCGAGTTTGACATCGCCGTGCACCAGTCGCCCGATGCATCGGCGTACGTGAACAACTTCCACTTCTCCGCGGTCGGCTGAAGCTGATCCGAGTCCGGAGCGCCATGGGCGAGGCATTCCGACCTGTCGGAACGCTTTGCCCAAGTTCGCCCGAGCACGGCCGGCTCGCCATCGCGGTCGAGTCCGACCGTGGCCCCGGGGTGTGACTACTTGTCGGCTGCGACTTCCCGGAGCAGAACTTCGAGCTTCTCGACGTGGTGGTCCATTGAAATGCGGTCCCCGATCTGCTGCGTCGCCTCGGCGCACCGCTGCCGTTCGCCCGGATCGCACATCTCCGCCATCGCCTGCGTGAGCGAGGCGTGGTCGGTTGGCGTGCCGATGACCCGTCCGGCCGGCTGCTCGTGCTCGTGATGGAACAGGCCGCGCGGCTCGACGTCGAAGGGCGTCGGAATCGGATGCTCGCCGGTGGGCGAGTAAATCCATTGCGAGGCGCCGTTGAAGAGCGTGCTGACTGCCGGCACGCCGTAGAGCAGCGACTCGAGGATTACCTTGCTCGACGGGTCGTAGAACGTCGGCAGCACGGTGACGTCGGCGGCGAGGTAAAGCGTTCGCATCTGCCGCGTCGGGCCGACAATTCGCGCGATTTCGGTCAGTCGGCGGCGTTGGATCTCGCGCATCACCGGCCATTGCATATCGCCCGCCAGCAGCAGGCGGGCTTCCGGGCGATCCCGCACAAGCCGGTGCATCGTCCGACAGAGGGGAAACGCGCCTTTGAGGCGGGGGGTCATCGCGACAAAGAGGAACGCCACTTCGTCGTCGCCGAGTCCCAGCGACCGTCGCGTCTTGAGCCGCAGTTCGCGCCGTTCATCTTCACCCGGCACGTCGGCTTCCGCGGCGTTGGGAATGATCTGCGTTCTGCGGGGCGGGATCGTGTAGTGATGGAAGAGTTGATCGCCTGCATAGCGGCTGATCGCGGCGATCTTCTTGAGTTGCGGGTGGTTCAGCGTCCGCCATTCGCGGGCGAGCAGGAGCATCTGTTTCGGGTTGACCGCGAGGCCGATGCGCTTCGCCGCCCGGTTCATCGGTCCGCCGCGAAGGGCGATGTTCCGCCGCAACGTTTCGCGAATCGTGCCGCAGCGGGGCTGGAGCACGTCCGCGGCCACCGACGGCGTCATGGACAGGGACACGTCGTACCGGCCGTCGGCGATCTCGCCTTCTGCCCAGCGCGCGAAACGGATCAGCCCGGTCGCCGAGCGGGGGTTCGCCCCGCCGACGACCACCTTCCCGCCGGGCAGCGGATCGTCGCCGGGTTCGCGGCGGGACGTAAGCACGGTGAGCTCGTGACCGCGGGCGATCAGCCGGCGGGCGATCTCGTCGGTGGACCGTTCATTCCCGCCGGCGGCGGGTCGGAACTGCTCGATGACAATCGCGATTCTCATGCGAAGTACAGCAGAGCATAAACCGTTCGTTCGGGCAACATGACTGAGCCGGGCGAGATTGTGAGTCGGGATCACCGCAGAGGCGGTGAGGCGCGGAGATGGGACGAAGCAGGCGCTGCGGGCATCGTCGATTCCATGGCGACTGAAGTCGCCACGCCGATGATTCTCAAGCTGCGCAATCTGTGTGACGGCCCGGTCTTGCTCGGCGTCTCAATGGCGCTGCGGTTCACGCGCCCCGGACGCCAGCAGTTCCGCCGCCCGGTCGTACACCATGTCGGGGCCGATGCGGGTCATGCAGCGATGGTCGAGGGGGCACTGCTTCTTCTGGCAGGGCCCGCAGAACACGTCGACCATCACCTTGTGTTCGAGGGCGAAGTCCGACTCGCTCCAACGTGGATCGGTCGGACCGAAGATGGTGACCACCGGCACGCCGAAGGCGACGGCGAAGTGGCGCGGGCCGGTGTCATTGGTGATCATGAGCGAGCATCGCTTGACCACGCTCTTGAGCAGCCGCAGACTCCCGCCCGCCTGAGGCAGGTCGAGCATGGGGGTGCGAGCCGCGCCCTTCACCGCGTCGAGAATCGCCCGCTCTTTCGGCGAGCCGTTGAGAAGAATCCGCGCGTCGTGCGAGTCGGCGAGCCGGTCGGCCACCGCGGCGAAACGGTCGGGGTACCACATCTTCGCGTCGCCGTAGCTCGCCCCCGGATTCAGCAGGACCAGCGGCTTCGACCGATCGATGCCGCCGCTACGGAGCATCGCATCCGCGGCGGCGTCGTCGCGTTGGTGCGTGTGCAGTTCGAGCGTCGGGTCGGGATCGTCCGCCCCGAGATCACGGACGATCTCGAGGTAGTAGTCCACCGCGGAGACGGGCTTGAATCGACCATCCTCGCGCAGCGGAACGAGCCGGTCGGTGAGCAGCCAGCCCCGACCGTCGCGGGCGTAGCCGATACGTCGCGGGATGCCGGCGAGGCGGGCAAGCAGGGCCGTGCGGAAGCTGTTTGGCAGCAGCACCGCCATGTCGAAGCGTTCGGATCGCAGGCGCGTCGCAAGCGACAGCAGGCCGCGCCTTCGCCCGCCTGCGCTGCTTCGATCGGTGATCAGCCGGTCGTACCAGGGCGCGGCGTCAATGACCGGCCGAACCGCCTTTTTTGCCAGACAGGTGATGCGGGCCTCGGGATACAGGGCCCGCAGGGCCCGCAGCGTCGGTGCGGCCATCACCACGTCGCCCACCCAGGATGGCAGCACGACCAGCAGGCGCTCGATGTGGGCGGGGAGGACGGGAGGCATGGGCTATCTTCGTGTCGGCAGCACCAGCAGCGCGACCACCGCGAGCTGGCAGAACACCGCCCCGAGCAGCCAGTTGGTCATCACCGGAGCGGCGGACGACTGCAGCAGCCCCACGCCGATGCAGCCCGCGGCGAGCATCTGGAGCACGGCCATGAGAAAGCCCTTGCCGTGGCTGAACACCTCATCGTGGAGGCGGTGGGCCTTGAGCTCGCGGAGAATCTCGCGGAGCAGGGACGGCGTCTCATCATTGGACGGCGTGGGTTGCGTGGGTGGGGCGGGGGTTTCGATGGTAGCGCCCGGCTCGGCGGGCTGCGATGCGGGTTCGGGCCGGGACGCCGGCTCACGAGGCGCC